>NZ_CALNWV010000035.1:0-27653 GCF_940793045.1 Neisseria sp. Marseille-Q2251 | reverse complement strand
CGCAAAGCCATCTGAAGGCGATGTGTTTGAACCTGTTGAAAGCGGCTAACAGGCTAAGTGTGTCTGTTGCCGCCTAAAAGGCGGCCCGGATGCCTGATTATCAGGTATCCGGGGAGGATTAAGGGGGCATTTGGGTAAAATTAGGAGTGATTTGGGGCGAAAATAGCCAAAAACAGCCGAAAACCTGTGTTTGGGTTTCGGCTGTCGAAGGAAGGGCTTTTTTGCAAAGGTCTCAGAATGTAAGTTTTGTTTGTAGAATGTTGTGTCTTTGCCTACAAAATCCTGCCATAAATTTAAAACTCCACCCGCCGGCGAAAAACGGTATGTTTAGGATTATTAAGTTCTGTAACTTGCCCCGTCCTAAAATGAAGACAGCAGGTTGTAAGATTCACGCCTTAACCATTCCAATGGTCTTAAAATTCCTGCCAAACACATGATTTTCACGCTTCTTTACAGACGTTTTCTTGATAAGGTCGTCTGAAAATTGCCCGACACCTTGATAAGCTTTACAATGCAAGTAATTAAAATACATCCCGCCTTATCTTCCCTTTCATGAGTTCCGTACCCTTCATCGAAATGAAAGACGTTGCCTTCGCGTATGGCGACCGTCCGATTCTGAACAATATCAATTTCAGCATTCCCCAAAGAAACTTCGCCGCCGTGATGGGCGGTTCGGGCAGCGGCAAAACCACGCTGATGCGGCTGATTACGGGTCAGATTCATCCGCAATCGGGTAAGGTTTTGATTGAAGGACGTGATTTGGCGGGCTTTTCGGCTGACGAACTGTATGAACACCGCCGCCGCATGGGCGTATTGTTCCAACACGGCGCGCTGTTTACCGATTTGTCTGTGTTCGACAATATTGCTTTTCCGATGCGCGAACTGACGCGCCTGCCGGAAGCGGTTATCCGCGATTTGGTTTTGTTGAAATTGAACGCGGTCGGTCTGCGCGGCGTGGAAAACCTGATGCCGTCCGAACTGTCCGGCGGGATGTCGCGCCGCGTCGCGCTTGCCCGCACGATTGCGCTCGACCCTGAAATCATGTTGTACGACGAGCCGTTTACCGGCCTCGACCCGATTTCCTTGGGCGTGATTGCCCACTTGATCAGCCGCGTCAACAAGGCTTTGCGTTCGACCAGCATTATGGTGACGCACGACATTGAAAAATCTTTAGAAATCGTCGATCAAGTGATTTTCTTGGCACACGGCGAAATTATGTTCTCCGGCTCGCCGCAGGAAATGCGCGAACTGGATTCGCCTTGGGTGCGCCAGTTTGTCGGCGGCTTGGCAGACGGCCCCGTCGCATACCGCTATCCCGCGCAAACGTCGTTGCAGCAAGATTTGCTTGGGTAGTTTTCAGACGACCTCAGTTTGCAGACGTCGTCTGAAACGTTTGAACCGTTGTTGCCTGAAGCCGAAATCATTTTTCAGACGACCCATCATCATCCTAAAAGGTCGTCTGAAACCCGTTAATCCGTAATGGAAACCTATGAATTTTATCCGTTCCGTCGGGGCGAAAACCCTCGGCTTTATTCAATCTCTCGGCAGTATTACGCTGTTTCTGCTAAACATTCTGGCGAAATCCGGTACGGCTTTCGTCCGTCCGCGCCTGAGTGTGCGCCAAGTATATTTTGCCGGCGTGTTGTCGGTATTGATTGTTGCCGTTTCAGGGCTGTTTGTCGGCATGGTTTTGGGTTTGCAGGGCTATACGCAGTTGTCTAAATTCAAATCCGCCGATATTTTGGGCTATATGGTCGCGGCTTCGCTGTTGCGCGAACTGGGTCCGGTATTGGCGGCGATTCTGTTTGCCAGCAGCGCGGGCGGTGCGATGACCAGCGAAATCGGTTTGATGAAAACGACCGAACAGCTCGAAGCGATGAACGTGATGGCGGTAAACCCTGTCGCCCGCGTGGTTGCGCCGCGCTTTTGGGCGGGCGTGTTTTCCATGCCGCTGTTGGCTTCGATTTTCAACGTGGCTGGCATTTACGGCGCGTATTTGGTCGGCGTAACCTGGCTGGGCTTGGACAGCGGCATTTTCTGGTCACAAATGCAGAACAACATCACGATACATTACGATGTAATCAACGGTCTGATCAAATCCGCCGCGTTCGGCGTGGCGGTAACGCTGATTGCCGTGCATCAGGGCTTCCACTGCGTCCCGACCTCGGAAGGCATTTTGCGTGCCAGCACGCGTACGGTGGTTTCGTCCGCCCTGACGATTTTGGCGATTGACTTTGTGTTGACCGCATTGATGTTTACGGAATGACAGGTCGTCTGAAAACGAAACAAAGCACATTGAATATTCAAGGAACTTTAATGAAAAAGAATGTATTGGAATTTTGGGTCGGACTGTTTGTCCTGCTCGGCGTGGCAGCGGTCGGTTTTCTCGCTTTCCGCGTGGCGGGCGGTACAGCGTTCGGCAATTCCGGCAAGACTTATACCGTATATGCCGATTTCAGCGACATTGGCGGTCTGAAGGCAAACGCGCCGATTAAATCTGCGGGCGTATTGGTCGGACGCGTCGACTCTATCGAGCTTGACCCGAAATCCTATCAAGCGAAAGTCCGTCTCGATTTGGACAGCAAATATCAGTTCAGCAGCGACGTTTCCGCGCAAATCCTGACCTCCGGCCTGTTGGGCGAACAATATATCGGACTGCAACAAGGCGGCGACACCGATAATCTTGCCGCAGGCGATACCATTTCCGTTACCAGCTCCGCCATGGTTCTGGAAAACCTGATCGGTAAATTCATGACCAGCTTCGCCGAGAAAAACGCGGCAGGCGGCGACGATGCGGCAAAAACCACCGAATAAACGTACACCATCATATTCAAACTAGGACACTTAATCATGAAAAAAACTTCTTTCATCAGCGCACTGAGCATCGGCATCTTGAGCATCAGCATGGCGGTTGCCGCCCCTGCCGACGCAGTGAACCAAATCCGTCAAAACGCCACTCAAGTATTGAGTATCTTAAAAAGCGGCGATGCCAACACCGCCCGCCACAAAGCCGAGGCCTATGCGACTCCCTATTTCGATTTCCAACGCATGACCGCGCTGGCAGTCGGCAACCCTTGGCGTACCGCGTCTGACACGCAAAAACAAGCGTTGACCAAAGAATTTCAAACCCTGCTGATCCGCACCTACTCCGGCACCATGCTGAAATTCAAAAACGCCAATGTCAACGTCAAAGACAACCCCGTTGTCAATAAAGGCGGCAAAGAAATCATCGTCCGCGCCGAAGTCAGCGTACCCGGTCAAAAACCCGTCAATATGGACTTCACCACCTACCAAAGCGGCAATAAATACCGTGCCTACAACGTCGCCATCGAAGGCGCGAGCCTGGTAACCGTGTACCGCAACCAATTCGGCGAAACCATCAAAGCCAAAGGCGTAGACGGACTGATTGCCGAGCTGAAAGCCAAAAACGGCAGCAAATAATGCAAAGACAAGCCATGCCGTCCGTTTTCAGACGACATGGCTTTCGCACACCATAACCTTCAGGTTTTATCATCCAAGATTAAGTTGACAAGACAGCCATGCAAACCGAACTTCGCGACGGTACGCTGCACATCAGCGGCGACGTAACCGTCAAAACCCTGACCGCCGCCGCCTTTACCCGCTTCAGACAGCAATGCCGTCTGAAAGACACCCGCGCGGTCGATTTGAGCGGCGTCGGACGCGCCGATTCCGCCTGCGTGTCCCTGCTGCTTGACGCATTGCGCCGCCCGGACGGAAAAATCAGCCTGCAAGGCATACCCGAATCCGTGCGCACTCTGTCCGAGCTTTACGAAATCAAAGACTGGTTAAACCCATGAAAAAAACCACCGCTTCACTCCTATTCCTCATCGGCCTGACCTCAACCCCCGCATTTGCCGAGAACAACCCCGCCGACCCCTACGAAGGCTACAACCGCGCCGTCTTCAAATTCAACGACAAGGCCGACCAATACGTCCTCGCACCCGTCGCACGCGGCTACCGCAAAATAACGCCCAAGCCCATCCGCACCGGCGTGAGCAACTTCTTCAACAACCTGCGCGACGTCGTCAGCTTCGGCAGCAACGTCTTACGTCTCGATGTCAAACGCGCCAGCGAGGACCTCGTCCGCGTCGGCATCAACACCACCTTCGGACTCGGCGGCCTGATTGACGTCGCAGGCGCAGGCGGCGTTCCCGACAACAAAAACACCCTCGGCGACACCTTCGCCACATGGGGCTGGAAAAACAGCAACTACTTCGTCGTCCCGCTGCTCGGCCCCTCCACCGTCCGCGACACCGCAGGCAACGCCATTACCACCGTCTATCCAGTCAAAAGCGCCGTGTTCCACACTCCCGCAGGCCGCTGGAGTACCACCGGCTTGAACATCGTCAACACCCGCGAAGCCCTGCTTGACCTGACCGACGGTTTGGAAGACGCCGCCATCGACAAATACAGCTACACCCGCGATCTCTACATGAAAGTGCGCAGCCGCCAAACCGGCGGGACATTACCGCAAGGCGAAGATGACAATATCGACATCGACGAATTGGTGGACAGCGATCTGCCTGCCGAAGCCGGGGCAGATGCCTCCAATACCTCTGCCGGCGAAACTGCCGACCTTTATTTATACACCCCTATCCAAACCGGTAACACCAGCCGATGATGCGGCAAACGATTAATCCGGTTTCCATGCAAAAGGTCGTCTGAAACCTCATTTCAGGGTTTCAGACGACCTTTTTCTATGCCGTTTTAGAAAATCATAAGTTTGCTTGCGCGACTCACTACCAAGCCTGCCCCGCAGCATATAGTGGATTAAATTTAAATCAGGACAAGGCGACGAAGCCGCAGACAGTACAGATAGTACGGAACCGATTCACTTGGTGCTTCAGCACCTTAGAGAATCGTTCTCTTTGAGCTAAGGCGAGGTAACGCCGTACTGGTTTAAAGTTAAGCCACTATAAAATCAGAATGACCGTTACAAAAAGGTCGTCTGAAATATCGACTTCGACGGAAATTTCTATTTCCCATCCGTTGGATACCCGTTTTCAGACGACCTCTCAGGGTGGTTCAATCATTCAAAGTCAAACAACTATGCAGACTCTGCACACCCGCCATCCGCGTATTTTCAGTTTCATGCCGCTTAAAAACTTATCCGCCTTGAGGCAGATTCCAATCAATCTAAAATATTAATGTGATACGGCTTTTAATTTTCTGATGAAATTTCTTGATCTTCAAATTTCATACTTTCCGGATTTAGCTTCCAAATCGTCTTATCTGTAGAAGATATGGATTTTTTACCCTGATGAAATTCATAGCAGACCCTATCTGTTTTTAATACAAACTCCTTGCTGAGTTCAAATTCCATCACACACTTTCCCTGTGGCTTCAAGGACAAGGTATCTGCTACATGGTAACTCAGTATTCCATCTATTTTTTTAAAATTGAAGGGCGGGCGCAACAAGTTTTTATTGTCATAGAATGATTCATATACCAATTCTATTAAGCCTAAAGCTGGAAGACCGGTATGGTCTTGACCTATGCTTCCATCCTTTCTATTGACCGGATAAATATCATATCTTTGTTCAACAATGCTATTTCCTTCAGATTCTTCCGACTCTCCATTAATGGCAACAACAAGCCATGCAAATGAATCATTATAAGGAATCACACCCAAAACTTTTGCATGCTCGGGGACACTTGTTGGAACAGCATATATATATTCTTTAACATCCTTTGGTGCCTTAATCTTATTCAAATCCAGAAAACCATTTGACAGTCTCGGGTAGGATTGAAACCAGGTTTTAGATGAAATAGGCAAGGTTAAACATTCCGCCTCCGCCAAATGCTTCTGTTCCTTAGGATAATTGATATAACAATTATCTTTGCCGTTTTTTTGAGAAGATGCAACAGACTCTTTTTTGCTGTTTTGATCATCAAGTGTTTCTTGGGAAGCTGCCGGTTCGACGCGGCAAGCCGCCAAAGCCGTGAGTGAAAACACGAATCAGATTGCGCGGTTGAGTTGAGAAAAAATCATATCTTTCCTTAAATATCCATTCATTTTGGCTCAAGCCCTTTAAGATATGAAGAATGATAGCATTCAATATGAATTTTTACCTACTCATCCACAGAAGTTTCTTCCCTTACCGACATAAGCCTATTTTGCGGCAAAACCCGCTATTCTAAAGTATAGTGGATTAACTTTAAACCAGTACGGCGTTGCCTCGCCTTAGCTCAAAGAGAACGATTCTCTAAGGTGCTGAAGCACCAAGTGAATCGGTTCCGTACTATCTGTACTGTCTGCGGCTTCGTCGCCTTGTCCTGATTTAAAGTTAATCCACTATAACCGCATTTCCCACCGCTGCTTCCCACAATTCCCTCTTCTTCCCTGCCGTCAGTTTTTTGATGGCGATTTCCCGTTTCAGTGCCTCGCTTTTGGAGAGGTCGTCTGAAACGATGCGCATCGCTGTCGGCTTGTTCAGCCGCGTGTATTTCGCGCCTTTGCCTGAGAGATGTGCGGCGAACCGTTCTTGCGGGCGGTTGCTGATGCCGCAGTAAAGCGCGCCGTTCTCACACAAAACCAGGTAAACGCGCCAATTTTCTGCGCTCATGCCTCTGCTTCCTTGGCGAAACTTTCCGTGAAGATACGGACGGCGGCCTCGGTTTTGGCGGACTGGACGCGATAAGGCGTCACCAAATAGAGGCTGACCGGCGGCAGTGTCCATTCGGGCAAAACGGTTTTCAGACGGCCTTGGGCGATTTTTTCCCGAACTTCGCCGCCCACTTGCAACGACAAACCGAAACCGCTTTCGGTCAGGCTGCACACGGCGGCAAGATGCGTACAGGCAATGCTGTCGGCAATATCGAGAAAATAGCTTTCGCCGCCGTGTTGCAAGGTCGTGCGGACGGGCAGGAAGTGCAGCCAGCGATGCGTGTGAAGCTGCGAGGGATGGGTGATGGGCGGATGGCGGTCGAGATAATCGGGCGCGGCGCAAATGGTGTACGGCCAGGTAACGAGATGACGCGCGACCAGATTGGGATCGTCCAAAGCGCGGTCGCCGCCGCGTATGGCGATGTCGGTCTGATTGTGTTGCAGGTCGTCCAAAGTATCGCTGAAATTGAGGACGGGTCGGATTTTGGGAAACTCGGTTTGCAATCGTGAAAACGCCGTCTGAAAAGCGCGGGACTCGATGACGGTGGAAGTCAGGGAAATACGCAATTCGCCGACGGGTTCGGTTTTCAGATTGTCGATAACAGTACGCGTATCGGCAAGGGTGGCGGCGAGGCGGCGGCAGTATTCGCCCAAGGCGCGGCCGGCATCGGTCGGCGCAAGGCTGCGCGTGCTGCGGTTTAACAGCTTGATGCCGTGCAGGGTTTCGAGGCGGTTGATGTGCTGGCTGACGGCAGACGGGGTCATACCCAGCGCGGCAGCGGCGGCGTTCATGCTGCCGTGTTCGAGGACGGCGGCGAAAACGAGCAGGGGTTTGATGTCTTGCATGGTGTTTACTAGGTTGGAATCGGGTTTTCAGACGACCTGTTGGCAATATTGCGGATTATAGTGGATTAACTTTAAACCAGTACGGCGTTGCCTCGCCTTAGCTCAAAGAGAACGATTCTCTAAGGTGCTGAAGCATCAAGTGAATCGGTTCCGTACTATTTGTACTGTCTGCAGCTTCGTCGCCTTGTCCTGATTTAAATTTAATCCACTATATATAGCGCGGATGAAAAATCGGCGCGGAACTGATTGGGCGGTTGAGCCATATTCGCTTATCGCCATTTGCATATCTACCTTTTTTCAGGTATACCGCCAATTGATGTTCACATTTTAAAAGGATTTTATGATGGCTTCTTTCGACGAACCGGGCCGCGTCAAACGCGAAGGCATACTGACGCGCCTGCTGCGTTTTTTGGGTATCGGTCCTTCTGCCGAAGATGAACAAGAGCGTGCGCGTTTGGCGGCTTTGAATTTGAATACGGCGGTTTATGCCGACTTATTCGCCAACGAATCGGAAGAAATGCTGGTTTTGATTTCGGACTTTGAAGCTCAAGCAGGAACATTCAGAATCAATGCGAATATCGGTAATGGCAAAAAACAATTCCAAGGCAAAACCCGCCGTCTGTTGGCATATATTGATCCTAAAAGCGGCACACTTCAACAGCAAGATGATTCTATGCTGACTTGGGAGGAAGATTATGCAGGCAATCCCATTGGGAACATCAATCCGCAGACACTTCGCCCCCTGACGGTGTACCGCGTCCGTGTACGACACAGCTTGGATTTTCAGTTACATTTATTGCTGCTTGAAGTACTCGAAAGCGATGTACACAATCAAGAATTGGAAAACCTACGCCGCGAATATCTGAATCCCGTTTTGTTTACCCATCCGCTGGCAACATTCAGATTAAACACATTTATGGAAAATTTCGAAGCCAAGGCAGAATGGGCGGGGCTGCCTGTGAAATTGTCTTTGAACGCAGAGGACGACAAACCGGCGGGCGGTACGCTCAACCGCTTGTCGGAAGTATTTGCCCAACAGACGCAACTCTATTCCACCCTAAACACATACCTGCTCGAACATATCCGCAAACACAACGGCATCCGCACCAAAGACGGATTTTTTCCCAATCCGCATCCGACGGCGGAAAGCTTCCTCCAAGATTTAAAGCTGCAAAAATTGGATTTTTTCAATCAAGATTTCGATATCGTGTTTCACAATGATGACGATGCCTTGATACCCGACGGCGAATACTATTTTTATGTTTCATTTGATACAAAGGGGAACATTACCGGCATCGAATCCATCCACTGACAACAGGTCGTCTGAAACTTTAAACCCCGTTTCAGACGACCTTTTTTCATCCTATTATTTAGCTCAACTTTATAATAACAACAGCAAAACAGGGATTATCAAGCGTTTCAGACGACCTTACAATGCATTCATCTAATCAATCACATCCCAACAAGGAGTCAAACATGAAAATCGCAGTCATCGGCGCAACAGGTTATGTCGGCAACGCAGTCGTGCAAGAATTGGCGGGTCGCGGACATGAAGTGACCGCTTTCGCGCGCAATACGGATAAAGTGTTCCAAGCGCAAAATGTTGCTGCCGTCTCCGCAGACGTGAACGCGGCAGACTTCGCCGACAAGCTGGCAGGCTTTGACGCTGTGGTCAGCGCGTTCAATCCCGGCTGGACCAATCCCAATATCGGCGCGGATTTTACACGCGGCGCAAACAGCATCGTCGAAGCGGCAAAAGCGGCGCAAGTACCGTATCTCTTAATCGTCGGCGGCGCAGGCAGCCTGTATGTCGCACCTGATTTGCAAGTTGTCGATACGCCCGACTTCCCCAAAGCCATTTACGACGGCGCCAATGCCGCACGCCATCTCTTGACGGCACTCCTGCCGCGCCGCGATGTGAACTGGTCTTTCGTTTCCCCTCCGGCACGACTGGGCGCGGACGGCGGTTTCAACGAAAACAAAACCGGCAAATACCGCTTGGGCAAAGACGATTTGCTGATGGACGGTGAAATTCCGGCAGGTATCAGCGTGGCGGATTTGGCGGTCGCCATCGCCGACGATGTGGAAAACAAAGCGCATTTGTTTGAACGCTTTACCGTTGCCGCCGCTTAACAGCCAAACATAGCAAAGGTCGTCTGAAAACTTTGGAAATCAGGTTTTCAGACGACCTTTTTGTATCCGCGTTCCATCATCCCCCTACAACCGACCTCCCCTTTTTTATCGGAAGCGTTTGGGGAACAAGGGCGCGGACTTGGTTTTCAGACGACCTTCGTGTCAGTTTACCTGAAGGGAAATCGGTGTTATTGTGTTTGGCAGTCTGTTGAAAATAAAATGATTTATGGAAAGAGACTCTTTAAACAGCCAACATTTCGTCCGACTGGTACAACAAGGCGGCGGCAGCGATTATCTGAGCGGCAATTACCGTTTCGATACGCTGCACAGCGGCATTTCCGTGCATGGCGGCTCTGTGACCGCGCAAAAGGATTTCCAAAGCACGCAGCTTGCCGAGCCGTATATTTCGTTCATCCTGCTGCTGGAGGGGCGTTTGGATTTCGCCATCAATCAAAACCGCTATCAGATTGAGGCTGACGGCGGACGGGTGGTGCTGATTGCTGCGGAGGAGGAGATTTTGTTCAGCCGTTATCTCTATCAAGGGGAGAAAACGGCGAAAATCACGTTGAAAGGCATAGAGCAATGGCTGTCGCAACCGCAATACGCGGCGATGTTGCCGGCGGTTTACCGCAAGACGGTGCGGCATTGGCATTTGAGCGATGAATTGCGCGCTTTGGCGGAAAACAGTTTGATGCTGTCGGCGCAAGGCGACGGTCTGGGCGATGTTTTGCAGCGCGAAGCCGATGCTTTGCAGTTGCTCGCAGGATTGTGGCGCGATTTTTGCAGCCGTTATCCATTGTCGCCGTCGTCTGAAAAATCGGGCGGGACGGTTCGCCTGTCAGATGGAGAAGGGTTTGTGCATGGTCTGAATCAGGCTTTTGAACAAGGCGCGCACCAAGTGGCGGAACTCGCCGCCGCGCTGCACGTCAGCGAACGGACGCTGCAACGCCGCCTGCGGGATTATTTTGGGATTACCGTCAGCGACTGGCTGCGGCACAAACACATGCAATATGCGCTGTATGCGTTGACGACGGGCAAAGAGAGCATCAGCGAAATCGCCTATCGCTGTGGCTACGGACACACTTCCAGCTTCACGCAGGCGTTCAAACAATATTTCGACTGCACGCCCGCGGAGGTGCGCAAGCGGGAAGATTGATGTTTAATTATAGTGGATTAACTTTAAACCAGTACGGCGTTGCCTCGCCTTAGCTCAAAGAGAACGATTCTCTAAGGTGCTGAAGCACCAAGTGAATCGGTTCCGTACTATCTGTACTGTCTGCGGCTTCGTCGCCTTGTCCTGATTTTTGTTAATCCACTATAACGTTTAATCAATGCTTAAAGGTCGTCTGAAACTTGATTTTCAAGTTTCAGACGACCTTTGTTTATGCACAGCCTTAGAGATGGAAACCGCTCAAGCCGCCCTCTTCACTTCTTGCGTTTCGCCCGCGGATGCCCCTCGTCGTAAACCTTTGCCAGATGGTCGAAATCCAGCTTGGTGTAAATCTGCGTGGTCGAGAGGTTGCTGTGTCCCAGCAGTTCTTGCACGGCGCGGATGTCGCGCGAGGATTGCAAAAGGTGGCTGGCGTAGCTGTGGCGCATCATGTGCGGGGAAATGTGTTGCCCGCTGCCCTGCTGCACCGCCCATGCCTGAAGGCGTTTTTGGATTTGCCGCTGTCCGAGCCGCGTGCCGTTTTTGCCGGTAAAGAGTGCGGTTTCGCCGCTTGCCGCCACGCGTTCAGACAAATAGGCGCGCAAGGCTTCGACGCTTTTGCCCGACAGCGGGACTTGCCGCTCTTTCCTGCCTTTGCCGGTCACACTCACCCAGCCTTCGTCCAGCAACACATCGCCCAAATCCAAGCCGTGTATCTCGCTCAGGCGCAGACCGCTGCCGTACATCAGTTCAAACAAGGCATGGTCGCGCACCGCCAAACCGTCGTCGGCGGGCGAACTGTCGAGCATATGGTTCAACTCTTCCTGCGGCAAGGCTTTGGGCAGGCGTTCGGGCAGGCGCGGGGCTTTCAGGTTGAAGGTCGGGTCGTTGTCCATCATGCCCGACTGCACGAGCCAGCCGCAATATTGCCGCCACGCCGACAATTTGCGCGCCAGCGTCCGTTCGCTCAAGCCTTGTTGCGACAGCCGTTTCAACGCCGCCACAAAATCGCGCCGCGTCAAATCCTGCGCCGTTTCAGACGACCCTTCCGTCAAAAGCCGCACGAGTTCGGTCAAATCGCGACCGTAGGCAGACAGCGTGTGCGCCGACTTGCCCTGCTGCCCCAGCATTTTCAAATAGCCGTCCAAAGACAGTCCGAAATCGCGCGCCAACATTTTCAGACGACCTCCAACACGGTTTTCAAAGCCTCCGGCAATCGGCACACTTTTTGGCGCGCATAATCGAAACACACCATGCCCGTGCGCGCCCGCGCCAGCACCTTGCCGTCCGCAATACGCGTCAGGCGGAACAACAGCACAAACCCGCCCTTGCCGATATCCTCGACGCCCATTTCCGCCGACAATTCATCGCCGTAAAAGCCTTGTGCCAAATATTGCACCGCCGCGTCCGCCATAATCAGTCCCGCGCCGCCCGCGTCCGTTTCGCTCCAGCCCAAACCCGCCAGCCAGCGCATCCGCACTTCGTGACACAAACGCAAAACGGCATCGTTCGCCAGATGGCCGCCGTAATTCACATCGCCCACCTGCACGCACAAGGTCGTCTGAAACAACACCACATCCACATCCGACACTGCCAACTTACCCATCACACACTTCCCGCCGCCGTTTCAGACGACCCCGAAAACAAACCGTTATTATAAACCATGTCAGACAAATACCGACCGCACCGCTTGCCCGCCGCAGCCGCAAAAAATCTCATTAACATATAAAGCCAGTGTAGCCCCGTGTAGTCTTTTAATAAGAAAAACATTATAATTTCCCACATCACCATCCCACTACCTCACCAAGGAGATTTAAATGGCACTCGTATCCATGCGCCAACTGCTCGATCATGCCGCCGAAAACAGCTACGGCCTGCCCGCATTCAACGTCAACAACCTCGAACAAATGCGCGCCATCATGGAAGCCGCAGACCAAGTCAACGCCCCCGTTATCGTTCAAGCATCCGCCGGCGCGCGCAAATATGCAGGCGCGCCGTTTTTACGCCACCTGATTCTGGCGGCAGTTGAAGAATTCCCGCACATCCCCGTCGTCATGCACCAAGACCACGGCGCATCGCCCGACGTGTGCCAACGCTCCATCCAACTGGGCTTCTCCTCCGTCATGATGGACGGCTCGCTGCTCGAAGACGGCAAAACCCCGTCCACCTACGAATACAACGTCAACGCCACCCGTACCGTCGTTAACTTCTCCCACGCCTGCGGCGTGTCCGTCGAAGGCGAAATCGGCGTATTGGGCAACCTCGAAACCGGCGAAGCAGGCGAAGAAGACGGCGTAGGCGCGGCAGGCAAACTCTCCCACGACCAAATGCTGACCAGCGTCGAAGACGCCGTGCGCTTCGTCAAAGATACCGGTGTGGACGCACTGGCAATCGCCGTCGGCACCAGCCACGGCGCCTACAAATTCACCCGCCCGCCCACAGGCGAAGTGTTGCGCATCGACCGTATCAAAGAAATCCACCAAGCCCTGCCCAACACCCACATCGTCATGCACGGTTCCAGCTCCGTACCGCAGGAATGGCTGAAAGTGATTAACGAATACGGCGGCAATATCGGCGAAACCTACGGCGTCCCCGTGGAAGAAATCGTCGAAGGCATCAAACACGGCGTGCGCAAAGTCAACATCGACACCGACCTGCGCCTCGCCTCTACCGGCGCCATCCGCCGCTTTATGGCGGAAAACCCGTCCGAATTCGACCCGCGCAAATACCTGAGCAAAACCGTCGAAGCCATGAAACAAATCTGTCTCGACCGCTACCTTGCATTCGGCTGCGAAGGTCAGGCAGGCAAAATCAAACCCGTTTCCCTTGAGAAAATGGCAAACCGCTACGCCAAAGGCGAGCTGAACCAAATCATCAAATAAACAACGGGACAATCAAACGGGCGGCAATCCAAGCCGCCCGTTTTGTTTTGAAGGGTATGGGTTAAGTTCAACTCCGTACAACCTTGCCCTGCCCGTCCTGATTTATAGTGGATTAAATTTAAATCAGGACAAGGCGACGAAGCCGAAGACAGTACAGATAGTACGTCAAGGCGAGGCAACGTCGTACTGGTTTAAAGTTAATCCACTATAAACTTAATCCGCCAGCTTTCCAAACCAGACAAAAGGTCGTCTGAAAACGGCTTCAGGTTGAACACAACCTGCGGCGTTTGTTTTCAGACGACCTTGTTTGCCGAAGAGGCGAACTTTTCCTATTCCCTGACTAGCGTGGGATTCGATGACGGGCGGCGATTATTTGTCGCTGCATTGCTTCAAATTAAATTGTGCGGCAGCGGCTTCTCGTTTGTATTCTTCTTCGTAGAGGTAGCTCCGCTGGTAACCCTCCAGCCATTTGTCCATCGGGGCAAGCGCCTTGCGGCATGCCGCTTTGTCTCCGGCATTTTTATAGCTGACGGACAAGTCGTTCAGCGTCCGCATCCATTCGGTCAGATCGAGGAACTTGTCGCATTCGTTGAGATAACGTTGTTTGATAGCGACAGCATCGCGGTAGCGTTTGCCCTGATAGGCGGCCTGAAAACGTTTTTCCATTGCTGCCGCGCCTTTTGCAGAACAGGCGGCAGGCAATTTTTAATAGGTCGCCTCGAAAGATGCATTATGTCCGCAGTATTCTTGGCAGGCTTCGCGGGCTGAATCAGGAATGTTCAGCTTCACGCTGTTGTTGGTAAAGGAAAAATGTACGACGCAGCCATTACGGTTTTTGCTGGTACGGTTTTTGATTGTGCCTTCATAATTACAGACATGGCCGTTTGGATTGACTGTATTGACAGAAACCTGTTTGCCGTTGAGTGTCAATGAGCCGCTGCTGAGACGGTCTTCCGTCAGAAAATAATCTTGTGCGGCAGCGTGCAGGGAAAAGCTTGTTAGCAGGAGGAATGCGAGGGTTTTCATCAATGTGCTTTCTTATGGTTTACGGAAAAAATGAGATTGACTCGGTGCTTCATCTGATGCTTTTATAGTGGATTAAATTTAAATCAGGACAAGGCGACGAAGCCGCAGACAGTACAGATAGGCAACGCCGTACTGGTTTAAATTTAATCCACTATATTATGCAACGAGCAATGTGGATTGTACCGCAATACAAAGGTCGTCTGAAATGCCAAACAGCATTTCAGACGACCTTTTAATAACGGACAGAAGGCTTATCAACACCCGCCTGCCGTCGGCTTTGCAGCGTCAGTTGATCGAATAGCCGCGCAGATATTGGGTACGCTCGCGCGTCATGCGGGTGTCGCATTGGAGCTTGAGGTATTCGTTTTGCGCCGGACTGTCCGCCCTTGCTGCCGCCTGTTGGCAGTTTTGGTTTTTGGTTTGAATCCAAGCGCGTTGTTCTGCCAGCATTTCCTGTTGGACAGTGCGCTCCATGCCGTCCCATACGCCTTTGATTTCCGCCTCTGCCTGATGGTTTTGCGAACGGGCATTATCTAAGTCGCTTTGAGAGAACGAAGGCTGCTCTTGCTTCTCTTCGCCGTCAGGACGCAGGATTTCGGTTTCAAGGCCCGCGGCAGGCGGTACGCCCGACGCTTGGCTCGCCGCGTTGTTTTCCAAAATATCTTCTGCTTTGGCGACAGGCGGCTCTTCAGCGGCTTTGCTTTGCAGGATTTTGATCGCCTCTTCTTTGCTGACTGCCTTACCGTCTATCATCACGATGCTTTTGACACCGTAAGGCAACAGTAAGGAAGACAGGGTTTGCGCGGTCATGTTGACGGTATTGTCTTCCAAAGAAACCGTACCGACTTTCGGATCGGGCGTATAGCGGACGCTGGTTGAGAACGTGTTGTTCTCAAAGCTCAGGTTGCTGCCCATGATTTTCTGCTGAAGCATTTCGGTCAAGCCGGTATTGCTGTAAATCAGCGGACTATTGGCATCGGCGGTACGCAATACTTCGGCAGGGATTTGGATTTTCAAATCGGCGCTGCACAAGGATTTGTTGTCTTCTGTAATTTCTTGCGGATTGTCCAAGACGATATTCAACTCGGAGCCGGCGGCAATGATTTTATCGGCATCGACAAATTGGCGGCTGTCGGCACGGACAAAGGAACGCGCCTCGCGCTTGATGGTTTCTTGGATTTGGTTGCGGATACTTTGAATGGCGGCAGGATTGCCACACTCCAAAGCCTGCTTGGGTTCTTCTTTGCCGCATGCCGCCAACATCAGGGCGATAAGCGGTAAAGCCAGCAGTTTTTTGTGCATAAATAATACTCCTTGATACGGCTCGGAAACCGCATCGTTTTGTCGTTCAGACGACCATCATAACAAAAGCACTTGCAACAAGTAAATGTTGCAAGTGCTTTTTCAACGAACCGTTATAAATGCTTACTTATTTGGTGATGACATTTACAAAACCGGAAAGGATTGCCGCGTTAATCAAGTCCACGAAGAACGCGCCGACCATAGGCACAATCAAGAAGGCTTTGTGCGAAGGACCGAAGGTCTGAGTGATGGACTGCATATTGGCAACGGCGGTCGGCGTTGCGCCCAAGCCGAAGCCGCAGTGTCCTGCCGCCAAAACCGCCGCATCGTAGTCGCGTCCCATAAAAACGTAGGTGGCGAATGTCGCGTACAGAATCATCACGACGGTTTGTACGGCGAGGATGATGGTTACAGGACCCGCCAAACCGGTCAATTCCCACAATTTCAGGTTCAAAAGCGCCATTGCGAGGAAAAGCGACAGAGAAGCATTGCCGAATACGTCGATGGCGCGGTCGAACATATTGACTTTAAACGCAGAAGTCAGAATGTTGCGGATGACAACACCGGCAAACAGACACCATACGAATTTCGGCAAATCATACAGATATTCTTTGTCGAAACCGTCCACAATTTCGGCAAATGCCAAACACGCTGCAAACATGGCAAGCGTTTCGACGGCGGATTCGGCGGTGATCAGTCGGGTGCGCTTCGCTTGTTCGAACACGTCGTCGGCATGTTCGTCTGAATTTGCCTTTTGTCCACTTTGATCGATGGGTTTGCGTCCCATTTTGTTGATCAGACGGCGCGCAACCGGGCCGCCGATCAGGCCGCCGAATACCAAACCGAACGTGGCGGAAGCCATACCCAATCCGGTAGCGCCGACCAAGCCGAATTTGTTTTCAAAGTCCGGACCCCATGCGCCTGCGGTACCGTGTCCGCCGGTCAGGGTAATCGAGCCGGTAATCAGACCGATAAGCGGATCCAGTCCTAAAACCTTCGCCAAGCCGACGCCGACAAAGTTCTGCACGATGATAAATGCCCCTACGACGGCGGTGAAAATCACCAACGGCAGACCGCCCGCTTTCAGGCGGGAAAAGTCCGCGCTCAAACCGATAGAAGTGAAGAAAATCAGCATGAATGCATCTTGCAGCGGTTTTTCAAATTTGAAGCTCACGCCGTAGGCTTGATGCAGTGCAAACAGGACAATCGCAGCAATCAAGCCGCCTGCCACAGGCTCGGGAATGTTGAAATCGCGCAGGAATTTGACTTTGTTTACCAAAACCTTACCAATCAACAAAACCAATGTGGCGGCAATTAACGTGTAGTAACTGTTAAATTCCCATTCCATAATCGTTTTACCTCTCAAAATCTCAAAAATGTTTTTCTTAAATCCGCCTTGCGGAATCAAACTGTTGGATATTAGGGGATGGGTTAAAGATTGTCAAAGAATAGCCTTTTGTTTTTTGAATTTTTTACATATGGCATTTTTAAAATCATCAAAATGTTTATAAGCATCATGGCATTACATAAAGCTACTTTTTTGTTTATTAATTAAATATTTTTAATCCGAATGATATTATTGTTGACAATTCTTTTCGTCAGAATATGGGCTTAATAATGGAAAAAGGTCGTCTGAAAACTTGAAAATCAAGTTTTCAGACGACCTTTTTATCTTTCAGGCTAACTCAACCTTTAGTCCGCTCCAACAGTTCTTCCGCCAAGGCGAGGTAGGCTTTGGTGCCTTTGGCGTTGGCATCGTAGGCGAGCGCGGGCATGCCGTGGCTGGGGGCTTCGGCGAGGCGGACGTTGCGGGGGATGACGGTTTGGAACATCAGGTTGCCGAAATGTTGGAAAAGCTGTTCGCTGACTTCGACGACGAGGCGGCTGCGGCTGTCGTAGAGGGTGCGGACAATGCCGGTGATGTCGAGGCGCGGGTTGATTGCCTGACGGATTTTGCGCACGGTGGCGATGAGGTCGGAGATACCTTCGAGGGCATAGTATTCGCACAACATGGGCACAATGACGCCGTTGGCGGCGACGAGTCCGTTGAGCGTGAGCAGGGTCAGTGAAGGGGGACAGTCGATGAGGACGAAGTCGTAGTCGTTTTCAACGGTTTGCAGGGCGTTTTTGAGGCGGATTTCACGGGCGATTTCTTGCACCAGCTCGATTTCGGCACCGGCAAGCGCGCGGTTGGCGCCGAGTACGTCGTAGCTGCCGTCCCCGCTGCGGACGACGGCGGTTTTGATGTCGGTATCGCCCAATACGACTTGGTACACGCCTTCTTCGAGGCGGGCTTTGTCTATGCCGCTGCCTGTGGTGGCGTTGCCTTGCGGGTCGAGGTCGATGACGAGGACGCGTTTGCCTTTGAAGGCAAGCGATGCCGCGAGGTTGACGGTGGTGGTGGTTTTGCCGACGCCGCCTTTTTGGTTGGCGACGGCGAGGATTTGTGCGCTCATGTTTTTGCTGCTGTCGGATGGATTAATGGCGGAATTTTAACGTTTTTTGCTTGAAATGGGTATAAGGTCGTCTGAAAAGGAAGCGGCGGCGGGCAGGGACGTCTTTGTCGTATTTCTGTCTGTGTTTCGGTAAATTCTCTTTAAATCCAGACAAAGCAAGGTAATGCCGGCTGATTTAAAGTGGGCTTGCTATACAATATGCCGTTTTTTTAACTGACCTAGAGATATATCATGAAAAAATCTTTCTTTGCCCTGATGCTTGCCGCTGTTTTGCCTGCTGTCAATGCGGCTTCGGTTACCGAACGGGATGTTCAGAGTTCGGCTTTGGCTGCCAAACAGGCTCGGTTGGAATCAGCACAGGCTGAGATGGGAACGGAACTGGCGCGGTTAGCTGCGGATCTGGCACGTATTGAGGCTTTGATTGCCGTACAGGAGACGCGTTCTGGCATCGGAGAGGATGAGCGGATAGAGGCTTTGGAAGCCCGTATCAGTAAATTGGAAAAACGCCTTTCCAAGTCAAAATAGTACAACCCGAATCGGGTTTATGTGTGCAGCGTCAAGCCGTTCCAGAAGTTGTTTGAGGCTTCGGGGAAAAACGAATGGGAGGCGCGCCGCGCCGTCCGCACTGCCTGCAATGCGGAAACTTCGGCGATGTTCTGCGAAGACTCTGCCATCCGTTGCGAAAAATACGAATAACGGGATTTGAATAACAAGGTCGTCTGAAACGGAATCGGGTTTCAGACGACCTTTTTAACGGTATAGTGGATTAAATTTAAATCAGGACAAGGCGACGAAGCCGCAGACAGTACAGATAGTACGGAACCGATTCACTTGGTGCTTCAGCACCTTAGAGAATCGTTCTCTTTGAGCTAAGGCGAGGCAACGCCGTACCGGTTTAAAGTTAATCCACTATATTTTGAAGGCAAGTGGCGTTGTGTTCTGCCGATATCGGTATCGTTTCCTTTGAATTTGAACCAAACCAGGCTGTATACTTTACGACTTGCTGCTGCTCATACCACAACAAGGAAATCTATGGATTGCTGGGAAATTCTGCACATTGCGCCTACCGGTGACGAACGTGCCATCAGGCGCGCTTATGCGAAGCTGTTGAAATCGACACGTCCGGACGATGACGCGGAGGGATATCAGCGGCTGCGCGAGGCGTTTGATGAGGCTTTGTCGCGTGCGCCCTACATCGATGAGGAAGAGGACGCAGACGATTGGTCTTGGGATCATACCGATAACGATGAGGCGGATGTTTCAGACGACCCTGATGAAGCACAGACTGAATATGTTAACGGGGCGGCGGCAGAATATGAATCGATCCAAGCCTATCCGCACGATACATGGAAAGACGCAGAAACAGACCGTATTGAAGAAACTGATGTTTCAGACGACCCCTACGGATATAGCGGCGCGACTGCCGAGGCTTATTCATACCATGGATACGATGGCGTAGATTCAGACTATATTTTGGCGGAAATCGGACGCATTCACGATGAAGGGAAAAGTGAAGCGTTGGAACGCTCCTGGCCCGACATCCGCGCTTTATTGGACCGGCTGCCTTTGGGCGAATCGGAATATATTGCTTGGGATTTTTTGGATTTTCTGCGCGATCGGTATATTTCGAATATCATCGTATGGGCGCAATGGGCATCGTATTTCCGCTGGCACGAGAGCCGCGAAGTTCTCCACCGTATGAGCACGGACGAGCTGGAGTGGGTTTATGACTGCATCAATGCGGCAGAAGTTTTATCTGACAACGCCAATGGCAAATTCCCGCTCTTGCACAGCTTGAACCGCCTGACCGAGCAAGGGCGCGATATGCGGGCAACGGTGAATGCGTTTTTCCTGAATACGGCTTTACAGGAAGAAATATCGCCATCCGTACGCACAGCGCTGATGAGGCGCAAGACGAAACTGACGTCTGTTTTACAGAAAGCGCAATCATGGCGGCAGATGCGGATTGTGCTGCCGATTGTGGCGATATTCGTCGCCATGTTTACAGCGGCAGCCGATGACGCTTTATCCGCCTATATCGAGGCGTATTATTCGTTGGCCCTCGTCTCCTCCCTCACGCTGGCGCTCTTGTGTTTCTTGGTCAATGTCTGCCGAAGCATGTTTTTCACATGGCTGCCGTCTCTATACAAACTCTTCACGGCGACTTTTGTGTTTAAAAAAGCGGCGATTGTGCGCGCTTTCGTATTGCCTGTCGTGATGACCGCCGTGTGCCTGACCCCGACTGGTTCGGTAATGTTCTTCCTGCTGACCGTACTCGCATGGATATATTCATGGTGTACCTTTTTCTCCTACATCAAAAGCGAACGGAGTATTGTCGGCGGTCTGACGGTCAATCTGTCATTGATTGCCATGTTTCCGATAATCAATATGATAAACAAACACTTGGAGCAAACGGCGGGCAACTCGGTATTGCTTATCCTGACGGCTTTGATGATATTGTTATGGTTCAACGCCAATCTGTATCTACGGTCGTTCCATCCCCATCTGTCAAAAAAACAGGCGCAGTTCCTGCTGGTACCTTGTTCGCCCAACGCATCCTTCCCTGTCAGGGCGGCCGCTTCATTCGCCTCCGCACTGGTTTGGATGCTGACGCTGCCGCAGCGATGCGCCGACTATACCGAACGGGATGATATTTGGACGCCTTTGGGTTTCGGCGTACTGGCATGTATGCTGACGCTTATCCTGCCGCTTGGCGGAAATCGGATGCTGTGGTTTTACCCGACCGCATTCGCACTCGGCTGGCTGGTGCTTGTTTTGAAACAAAATGCCTACCGCAGCCTGATGCGGGCATAAGCTAAAGGTCGTCTGAAAAGTTTTCAGACGACCTCAACTATACCGTACAACGCTGTTTTCATTTTTCTGCAACAGATTCATTCCATAAGGAATCCGCATGACTTTACCTGTTTTAGCCGTGACTTCGGGCGAACCTGCCGGCATCGGCCCCGATATCTGCTTGGATTTGGCGTTTGCCGATTTGCCGTGCCGCTGCATCGTGTTGGGCGACAAAAATCTGCTGCAAAGCCGTGCCGAACAATTAGGCAAAACCATCACCCTGCAAGATTTCGACCCGCAGGGCGGCAAGCCCGAACGCGGCATATTGGAAGTGTTGCACATTCCTTTAGACGCACCTTGCCAAGCAGGCAAACTCAATCCTGCCAATGCCGCCTACGTCCTCAAACTGCTGGACGCTGCCTATCAAGGCATTTCAGACGACCTTTTCAACGGCATGGTGACCGCGCCGCTGCACAAAGGCGTCATCAACGACGGACACGCCAGCGATCATTTCTTCAGCGGCCACACTGAATACCTCGCCGAAAAAAGCCAAACCGAACAAGTCGTCATGATGCTCGCAGGCGGCGGATTGCGGGTTGCGCTCGTGACTACCCACCTTCCGCTCAAAGACATCGCCGCCGCCATTACCCGCCCGCTGGTCGAATCCGTAACCCGCATCCTTCATGCCGACCTACGCGACAAATTCGGCATCGATCACCCCCGCATCCTAGTGACCGGACTGAATCCGCACGCAGGCGAAAACGGCCATCTCGGTTACGAAGAAATCGACATCATCATCCCCGCGCTCAAACAACTGCAAAGCGAAAGCATAGACGCACGCGGCCCCTATCCCGCCGACACGGTGTTCCAGCCCTTCTTGCTCAAAGATGCCGATGCCGTTTTAGCGATGTATCACGACCAAGGATTGCCCACGCTCAAATACGCGGGCTTCGGACAAGGCGTCAACGTCACGCTCGGGCTGCCCTTTATCCGCACTTCGGTCGATCACGGCACCGCGCTTGATCTCGCTGGAACAGGCAAAGCAGACTCAGGCAGCCTCATGACCGCCGTTGCCACCGCGTTGGAAATGGCGCGCCATATCGACTCGCGTTCCTGAAACCGGATTTCGTTTATCACATAAGTTCTTGAAGCCAAAGGTCGTCTGAAAACAAGAAATACCATCCGAAACGATATGCGGCTTACCTGACGAACAAATCCACAAACTCGGCGCAGTCCTTGTTGCGACACCTTGTTTTTAAAGTCTTCAGATGTGCAAACAACTGCTGTTTCTCGCTGTCGCTCAGTTTATGTCCTTTATCATCACGGACTTGGTTGTATTTCGGCGAATTTTTGACATCAAGACCACGGTTGATAAAGAAAACCGTTTCCTTACCAACCGCGTTGCGCACGGTAAGCATCATGCTGCCGCCATCCAAAAGGATGGCGCATTTGTCTTCAACAATGGCAGTGTAGTCGGTGTACATGGCTGGTCTCGGTTTGGTTTGGCTGTACGCCGTTTGACTCAATAAAACGGCAACAGCAATCGCAATGAAATGTTTCAACATGATTTGCTCCGTTTGCGTTTTCAGACGACCTCTTCCGATTTGCGGCTTCTATGCCGCATCGGACGATTCCTCCTTGACCGCTTCCAACAGCGGTATCAACAGCTCTTCCACCAATCCTTGAAACAACGCTCCTTCTACCGGCTCGGTGTCTTCGTTGCCGAACACTAAGGCGACTTCGGTATAGTCTTTTTGCCCTTTGCTGACTTTGTTGCCGTGATAGCTTTCCCTGGCTTTGTTCAGGGCATCTTCCCAGCTCTGTTTTTTGCCGTAGGCTTCGGCGGCGGCGAGGCTGGTTTTGGCGAAGAAAGGCAGCGGGCGCGTTTGTCCGAGGTTGAAGAACGTCAGCCATTTTTGCAGCATTTGTTGCGCTTGGCTGCTAGGGATTTCGGGATAAAGCGTTGTTTCTTCAGGCTGAACGATATGGGTTTGGCGGGTTTCGGTTTCAGACGACCCTACCGCGCAAAAGATTAAATGTTCGAGCAGGAGGGCGATGCGTTGCGGGGCGTTGGGTTTGCGGTCGAGGTAGAACACTTGTCCGCATTGGTACAGGTTGCCGAGGCTGCCTTGCAGGGTTTGTCCGTCGAACTGGATTTCGTAGGCGAAGGGCGGCAGTTTGGGGCTTTGCAGCAATGCGCCGTCTATACGTTTGGCGGCGGCTTGGAAATTCTGCTGCCACAATTTACCCAGTTCACCGGCGGGCAACAGGCTTTCGGCGTCGAGGCGGACGGCGGTTTCTTGAAAGTCTTGGTTGTGGCGGCGGGCGTCAAGGTAGGCGGCGGCGATTTTGTCGGCGCGTTGCGGTTCGAAGGGTTCGGCGGATTCCCATGCTTCGTCGCGGTAGGGTTCGCGCCAGCCTAAGGTTTGTTGCAGCCATGCTTTGACGGGATTTTTCCAGAAGCGGATGAAGTCGTCCTGCCAGACGGTCGGTGCGGGGCTGTTTTCTTCGAGGGCTTCGCTGAAAAACGGACGCGCCTGTTCGCGCGGGCGGTTGAGGGCGTCGGCGTAGTCCTGCCGCGTGCTGAAGAGGTCGTCTGAAATTTTGTCTGCGATGAAATAGCGGTGGGAGAACGGTTGCAGGGGGTGTTGTTCGACCCAGTGTTCCGCCAGCTCTTTGCTGCGCCGTCCGGTCATGGCGGCGATGGTGTCGATGAGTTCGCTGACGAGGGCGGACGGGGCGAGTTCGTCGTCGTTGCGGATGCTGCGGCCGACGTAGGAGAGATAAAGGATGTCGCGCGCGCTGATGATGGCTTCGAGGAAGAGGTAGCGGTCATCGTCGCGGCGGGCGCGGTCGCCTTTTTGCGGGTGTTTGGCAATCAGGTCGAACACGGCGGCTTTAGTGTTGCGCGGGAAATCGCCGTCGTTCAGCCCCAACAGGCAGATGACTTTAAACGGCAGGCTCCTCATCGGCACCATGCTGCAAAAGGTGATGCCGCCGCGCAGGAAGCCCGCTTGGCTTTCGCTGCCCAAAAAGCGGCGGATGTGGCGGATGACGGTGTGTTGCGGCAAAGTGCCGCGAAAGCCTGCCAACGCGGTTTCTTCCTGCCATTTTGCCAACGCCTGCTCGAACTGCTGCAAGGCGTATTGGTCGTCGGCGTCGGGTAGAAACAATGACTGCATCAGATCGCGGCAGCGTTCCGTCCATTCCTCTGCCGTTGCGGGTTTGCGCCACTCGGCAAGGTGCGACAGCGTGCGGATGAAGGCGGCAAAGTGGCCGAACACATCGAGGCGGTTGACATCGCCGTGCCACGCGCTGACGTTTTGCCAGAGCGGGCTGCCATCATCGGGCAGCATCCAACCTAAGACGATGCGTTCCAACGCCTGCTGCCAGGTGAACAGATTGTCCGCCGCGCCGCGCATTGTTCCGTCCAACCCCCAATGCACGTTCAATTCGGCAATGGTGTCGTGCAGTAGCGGCAAATCGTCCGCCGTCAGCCCGAAACGGCGCTGCACCAAACCGCTTTCCAACAGCGGCAGCACTTTATCGACTTCAAACCGGCTTTCCAGCAAATCCAGCGTCTGCTCCAGCGCGTAAAGCAGCGGCTGGCGGCGGCTGAGTTTCACGTCCGACACCGAATACGGCAAAGCCTGCGCCCCGCCCTGCGCCTGCCCGAACACCGCTTCGATAAACGGGCTGTACGGTTCGATGTTCGGCGTCAAAACGGCAATATCGTGCGGCTGCCAGTCGGGATGTTCGTGCAGAATCCGCAACAGCTTGTCTTTCAAAATCTGCAATTCGCGCAAGGGGCTGTGCGCCGACACGATACGGACGGAGCCGTCATCCAACAAATCCGCGCGGCTGTGTTCAGACGGCATCCGCAGGTTTTGAATGTCGTTTTGCAGGCAGTGCAGCAGCGTGTCGTCTGAAACTTCTTCAAACACAGGCTGCTCCTCCAAGCCGATTTCCGTCAGAAAATCAAAAAAATCACGCCCCTGTTTGCCCAGCGACGCCAACAGCGGATGCCCCGTCTGCGACAAATCCGCCTCATCGCCGCCCTTCAACAGCTGCGCCGCCTCAATCACATTGCCCCAATACTGCCCGCTCGGATTGAGCGCGAACACAAACACATCGCAATGTTCCGAAATTTTCTGCAAAAGCTGCAAATACATCGGCGCCATCGCCGAAATACCGAACACGAAAAACCGTTCGGGCAGGTGCGCCTTATCCAAAGACGACAGCAGCTTTTCCCACAGCGCCACACGGTGCGGCGCAGATTGGTTGCCGTCGTCCAAATACCGCCAAAGCTGCGCCTGCCAAACCTCGTCCTCGCCCAGTTCCAGAAGTTTGCCTTCCTGCCAGGCATCAATCCACTGCGGGCGGTACACCAGATACTGGTCGAAAATATCCGCCAACTGCCCCGCCAACTGATAATCCGCCGACTCGCCGCTGCCCAAATAGCTTTGCAAGACAGAACGGACGTTTTCAAATTCAGAGGTCGTCCGAAAACGCTCGCTGCGGAACAAATCCAAAAGCCGCCAGCGCATCACCTCCGGCGAAAACGGACTGAGCGCGGGAATATCGGGAATCAGCTTCTGCATCAACTGCCACGTCAAACCCGCCGGCAGGCTGAATTGCAAATTCGCCGCCACCCCCAGTTCGCGCGCCAGATACACGCTCAAATAACGCCGCATCCCCTGACTCTGCACCACAATCTGTTCCGCCGCCAAAGCAGACTCAAGCGGCCTGACCCTTTGGATTCCGGCAAACAGGGCGGCTAGCGATTCGAGGCGGTTGGATTGGTAGAGGTAAAACATGGCGATTAAAAGCAAAAGGTTAAGAACGCAAGACAGATTATAAAGTCCCTTGATTTCTCTGCAAGCGCAACCATATAGCCGTCAACCCATCATTCAGAAAAACAGAGGAATTTATGCCGCAAACCGACATCAACCACGCCGATATCCGCACGCGTTTCATCTTTGACGATATGCCTGTGCGCGGTCTGCACGTCCGCCTTGAAAACGTGTGGGAACACATCGCCGGACAAAAACACTACCCTGCCGCCATCCGCCGGGCATTAGGCGAACTCCTCGCTGCAGGTGCGCTTCTCTCCAGCAACCTTAAAAACGAAGGCACGCTCATTGTCCAAGTACAGGGACAAGGTCGTCTGAAAATGCTTGTGGTCGAAGCCACATCAGACAACACCGTTCGCGCTACCGCCCGCTGGGATGAAACCGCCGACATCCATGATGACGAAAGCCTGACCGACCTTTTGGGCAGCAACAGCGTTTTCGTACTCACACATCAACCCAAAGATGCCGAACCTTGGCAAGGCGTTGTCCCGCTTGAAGGCGACAATATCGCCCAAATGCTCATGAACTATATCAAACGTTCCGAGCAACTCGATACCCACATCGTTCTCGCCGCTTCAGATCATGTCAGCGGAGGATTGCTGGTACAACGTCTGCCCGAAGAAGAACTGGACACCGAATCGTGGGAACTCATCAGCACACTGACCCAAACGCTGACCCCGGAAGAGCTAACCACCCTAGACGCACAACACGTTCTCTATCGTCTCTATCATGAAACCCCTCCACGGGTTTTCGATCCCGAAAGTATCGAATTTGCCTGCACCTGCTCACACGGCAAAGTCAGCGATATGCTGCTTATGTTAGGCGGAGAAGAAGTTGGCGGTATTGTTGCCGAACAAGGCAGTATCCAAATCGATTGCGACTTTTGCCACACTAAATACGTATTTGACGAAACGGACGTGAACGCGCTATTTGGCGGGGACGTAGTCGGCATTGTGCGCGAGCAAGGCGGCCGTTTCCAATAACGAGCGTTCTCACAGCGCATACTAAGACAGTATTGCAGCCCGCAACCTTTTCAGACGACCTATTCTTCCTCCCCAATCCATCCGTATGCCTCCGTCTATCCCGTTCTGACGGCCGAATGAAGCGGGACAGGCATGACGGCATTACCCGCCCGACACAAAGGCCGCCCGAATCCCCGAGGGGTTCGGACGGCCTTTTGATAATCAGCCTGTTGCACACACTCCCATTCGGGAATGCGGCATCGGGCTTATTTCTTAGCGGCAGGCACGGCGGTTTTAGCCGGTGCGGCCGGGGCGACGGTTGCTTCCGCCTTCAGCTTGGAGAAGATGCCCTCACCGATACCTTTGACGTTTTTCAACTCCTCCACCGATTTGAAGGCACCATGTTGCTGACGGTAGTCCACAATGGCTTTGGCTTTGGCAGGGCCGATACCGGGAAGGGCTTCCAACTCGGACGGGGAAGCGGTATTGATGTGCACGGCGGCCAGCGACAGCGAAGCGGTCAGCAGGGAGAGGGCGGCAAAGAGGAATTTTTTCATAAGAAGGTACTCCATAGTTTGTGAATGCGGATGATGCCTGTGTGTGCGGCACCGTAGAATAGTTG
>NZ_CALNWV010000034.1:0-28648 GCF_940793045.1 Neisseria sp. Marseille-Q2251 | reverse complement strand
TCACCTGAGCTCAACCCGATTGAGAAGGTGTGGGCGAATATTAAGCGGTATCTGCGAACCGTATTGTCTGATTACGCCCGATTTGACGATGCGTTACTGTCCTATTTTGATTTTAATTGACTATAAATTTAAATCAGGACAAGGCGACGAAGCCGTAGACAGTACAAATAGTACGGCAAGGCGAGGCAACGCCGTAGTGGTTTAAATTTAATCCACTATATTTTTTAAGACAACTCTGTTTCCAAGCCTTTTGCGGTTGCGGCAGGTTTAGGTTGGCGCGGATATATTTATTGCGCTGGCGAGAATGCGTCCGAATAGAAGGCTGTCTCCGGTAGGCTGCATTGCGCGGTCAATACGGACTTCGCGCTTTCAATCATGGCGACGGAGCCGCAGGCATAAACTTCGTAGCCGCTCAAATCGGGATAATTCTTCGCAGCGGCAGTTTGGACGTATCCTTTTTCGCCTTGCCAACCCTCAGCGGCTTTTGATAGGACGGGAGTGAAGCGGGCGTTTTTCAGACGACCTGTCAACTCTTGCGCTTCTTCGAGTGCGTACAAATCATCTTGGTGACGCGCACCCCAGTAGAAATGGACAGCGCGGCTGCTGTCTTGGCGGATAAGGTCGAGCAGGATGCTGCGGATGGGGGCATAGCCTGTACCGGTTGCCAAAAGGATGATGGGTTTGTCGCTGTCTTCTTGTAGGGTAAACGAACCGAGCGGACCTTTAACTCGGACGATGCCTTTTTCTTTGACTTTGGGTTCGCTGCCAAAAATCATTTCCGAACAGACGCCATTTTCGCGCCTGCGGATGTGCAGTTCCAAAATACCTTCTTGGTCGGGCGAATTGGCGATGGAGTAGCTGCGGCTGACGTTGCCCGGCAGCAGTAAATCAATGTATTGCCCGGCGTAGAAAGCAAACGGCGGTGCTTTGGGCAGGGCGAGTTTCAGAAGGGCGACATCGTGTTTGAAAACCATGCTTTCGATACGGGCTGGCAGGGTGCGGACGGGGAGGGCGTTTGCGTTGTAACCGGGAATGTTGACGCTGATGTCGCTTTGCGCGGTGGTGCAGCACATCAAAATCTTGCCTTGCGCTTTTTCTGCTTCGGACAAAGCCTGTTCCGAGTGTTCGCCCATTTGAATATCGCCGCTCACCAGTTCGGCTTTGCATTGCCCGCAGGCCCCGCTTTTGCAGGAATGGGGCAGATTGAGGTTTTGACGGGCGGCAGCGGCTAAAACCGTTTCGCCGTCGTCGGCGGTAAAGGTGGTTTGGTCGGGTAGGGTAATGGTATGGGTCATAGCTTGGTGTGGTTTGAATAGATTAAGTTAAAAAGTCGTCTGAAAAATCAGCTTTCAGACGACCTCCGTTTTCGGAAGACAGTCTACAACGGATAACGGCAGCCGATATAGCCCTTATCTGAATCACCTCTTATTACATCAGCTTTAAAGACAGCAGGAAAGCCAAAATATTTCCATATCTTCAATTTTTTATTGGGGTCTGTTATCGATTTTTCGACAGCAGGCACACTATAGCCCAATGTATCCAGTTTTTTAGGTGTCGTTTTGGATGTGATATTTTGTCCCCTTAGCTGTTGCGTCAGCTCATAAAGGTCTTCCTGATATTTCTGACGGTATAGTGAATGCAATTTGGGATATCGTGCCCAATCAATTTCCAAATAGACAGCATTGTTGCGAATAGCGACATACTGCCCTTCTACTTCTTTTCCATCTAAGGGATTGGCAAGATGCACCTTAAACGGCAAGCGGTAACGGTAAGTAATGTTGTCGATCTTATTGACAAAACGTCCCACATTTTCTTCTTCCGCACGCTCATCTGAACCAGGGTAACCGGTAAAATTTTCCGGAATCCAAAACGAAAAATCCAAAGATGACACCTTGCAACGCAATACATCCTGTACTGTTTGAGGAGTAAAAGGCTGAGGCTGATCGGCGTAATTTTTTGCAAATGAGGAAGTTGTTACCAGTAATAGTACTGCAGGTAATATTATTTTCATCTTATTCCTTGATTTGTAATGGCTTTAAGGTCGTCTGAAAACTAAGCTTTAACCTATCCCCTGCTTTCAGACGACCCGGTAAGACTGGCTGAAAAATACATGAATGATTTTCAGGTTCATCGATTGCTGTTCTTTGTTCAGCAGCACATAGTCGCTCGCATCGGCTGATCCAATTCAGACGCCCATGTACTTCCCAGCAATGCAACCCACAAAACCATGATTTTAGCAATTTTCAGAAAATGCTCCGAAGAAGACACTTTGCAATTTCAGTTTCAACGGGAATTTGATTGATAAAACCGTATAGGTGGCTATACATAACTGCGTGTACGCGCCAAATCCGTTATCAGAAGGGGATTGTCAACACGCATTTTGTCGATCAGCTCTTTGCAGCGGGCGGTTGAAGGTTCTTGCCACAACCAATCCAGTTCGGATTGAGTCAGTCCAACCATCTGCAGAAAATCAACTTTGCCATTCGGTGTATCAATGGCAGGCAGTTTGGGATCAGAGACAAAAGCGATACCGACCAAAGCGGTTTCAGTATCACTTCGTATGGGACTGTTGGTAGGAATAAAGTGGTAGGGTTCGAACCATTTTTCGCTCTCAAAAACATAGCGGGCTAAGTTATTCATCAGGTTGATAGCCCAAAATGGTTCGTGCGGCGTACCGCTGTCGGAAGCCGGGTCAAGTTTGCAAGGTGTGATACGGAAGGTAAATTCGAAGCCCCACTTGCTGAATTCGACATCAGCACTCTCCGGAGAAAAGTAAAGCTCGCTCATGCCGTAGGAGATGATGTGGCGGTGTGGTGTTTGTTCTTCGCAATCGTAGATGCTCGTGCCGTCTAGCGGATCTTCTCCGCCCATCCAGTATTTGACGATACTGCCGTAGTGACGAGGTTCGGTGTCGCCGTAGAGTTTTTCAAGTTCGGCATCGATGGCGTCCCAGCCGACGGATTCGTCTTCGGAGAAGGTCTCGCGGTATTCTTGTTCTGTCATGTTTTATCCTTGTGTAACTCAGATTAAAATGGAGCTTAGAAAGCAGATTCAACGTGATTACAGGATGTTGCAAGCACTAGAATAGTCGGTTTTCCAGAGATACGCAGTAATCGAATCGACGCTGGGTAAAAATTTCGCGTGGGATATGCTTGGCATAGGCAAGATTGTAGGTATGCTGAGTGTAATAGGTATTATCAAATCCACAGCCGCGCCCATTTGTGCGAAGCTGTGCGGTTTGCCCGTCGGCTAAAACAAACAGGCGCCTACGAGATTTTCGTCCACCGCGTTTATCGGTGAAGTAAACGGTAAGGCAGTTGTCCTGATTAATAAATCCGAAACCATTATCCAACTCTGCGGGTAGAGTTTGCATTATGCTGAACTTGGGTTCATAGACTAAAAAAGTGACCGAATCATTGTCAGAATAAGATTCCTGATAATGTTGGTTGTGGCAACCATATTCACACTCTAAAACAGTATCAGGCAAGGGCAGTAGACGCGGCAGGCGGTTGCGTATGGTGGCAAGTGGCGCGGAGCGGCTGCGTTTTGTCCATTGTACGGAGACGGTTTGGAGAATAAACATAGAGGTTTTGCCTGAGGGAGAACCTGGTGGAGATTACTGTGTTTTCAAGGAAGACAAGGCTATCCTGCAAGGCAGCCGTCCAAAATATCCTGTTCAATTGAAGCGGTCAGTGTGATGCTGTGTCCGTCAAAAATCCAACCATCATCATCAAAGTGGAAATCTAAAAGACCCTGCTCCGACAAGGAAATACTGTCCAATTTCATCAGGCGGTAAAAGCCGTCTTCGTCTATTTTCCCTGATAAAACCAGTCGCTCGGCAGTTTCTTTGCCAACGTACTCCGCCATGTCAGTAATCAGACTGTCAAAATCAGTTTCATCGTAATCATCGTGTGGCGCAAACCAGTTTTGTGCCGTCGTATAAAAATGCTCTTTCAATGCTGTATGAATTACAACATCCCAACTTTCAACATGGGACACAATATCTTCCAGTATTTGCCATATATCTCCCACATCTGAATGGTCAAAGGCATCACGATAAATTAATACAGTGATTTTGCCTTTGCTCCACGGAATGCTTCCCGTATAGGCATCCCAATCTGATTTCCATTTAAAAATACCAAACTGTGGATGTTTGAGACTTTTCGGAATAGTCATAGGGATTCCTCATCACGGTTATCAAAGCCGCCTGAATCAGCATTATTGCTGTTTTCAGGCAGCACTCTACTTAAGCCAACTTCGCTTTAATCAATTCCTGCACCTGCGCGGGATTCGCTTTGCCTTTGCTGGCTTTCATCACTTGTCCCACAATCGCATTCAGGGCTTTTTCGTTGCCGGATTTGAACTGTTCCACGGCTTTGGCATTGTTTGCCAGCACTTCGTCCACCATCGCTTCAATCGCGCCGGTATCGGTCATCTGCTGCAAGCCGTGTTTTTCAATGATTTCGGCAATAGAGGCTTCGGGCTCCGCCCACATGGCTTCAAAGGCTTTTTTCGCCAATTTGCTGCTTAATGTGCCGTCGGCGATTTTGCCCACCAGCGCGGCGAGGCGCGGGGCGGTAATCGGGCTTTCAGGTAGCCCCAGTTCGGCTTTGTTCAGCGCGGCGGCGAGTTCGCCGTTCATCCAGTTGGCCACCAGCTTGCCTTGCCCGCTGACTTTGGCGGCCTCTTCAAAATAGGCAGCCTGCACGCGGCTGGCGGTGAGCAGGCGCGCGTCGTAGTCGCTCACGCCATAATCCGCCACGAAACGCGCCGCCATTTCTTTCGGCAGTTCGGGCATTTCTGCTTTGGCTTTTTGCAACCGGTCGTCTGAAATGATGACGGGCAGCAAATCAGGGTCGGGGAAGTAGCGGTAGTCATGCGCGTCTTCTTTCAAACGCATCACGCGGGTTTCGCCTTTTTCCGGGTCGAACAACATGGTTGCCTGCTGTACTTTGCCGCCGTCTTCCAAAATCTCGATTTGCGCTTCCACTTCGTAATTAATCGCCTGCTCTAAGAAGCGGAAGGAATTGAGGTTTTTAATCTCGCGGCGCGTGCCGAATTCCGCTTGGCCTTTCGGACGCACGGATACGTTGGCATCGACGCGGAACGAGCCTTCCGCCATATTGCCGTCGCAAATGTCCAGCCATGTTACCAAGCTGTGTAAGGCTTTGGCGTAGGCAACGGCTTCGGCGGCGGAGCGCATTTCGGGTTCGGATACGACTTCCAACAGCGGCGTGCCGGCACGGTTCAGGTCGATACCGGTTGCACCGTTCAAGCCCTCATGCACGGATTTGCCCGCGTCTTCTTCCATGTGCGCGCGGGTTACGTTGATGGTTTTCACATCGTCGCCGACCACGATTTCCAATTTGCCGTGTTCGACAATCGGCAAATCTAACTGGCTGATTTGATAGCCTTTGGGCAGGTCGGGATAGAAGTAGTTTTTGCGGTCGAACACGTTTTTCTGATTGATTTTCGCATCCAAAGCCAAACCTAATTTGATGGCTTTTTCAACGACTTCACGGTTCATTACCGGCAGTACGCCCGGCAGCGCGCATTCCACCACGCTGGCGTGCGCATTGGGTTCCGCACCGAATGCAGTCGATGCGCCGCTGAAGATTTTGGATTGGGTGTTGAGCTGGACGTGGATTTCCAAGCCGATTACTGTTTCCCAAGTCATAGTTTAAGTTTCCTTTGAATTTGGGTTGTTTTAAATAGGGGATATTTGATTTTTCATTGGGCAGGATTTCTGAAATACATAGAAACCTGCTTGCATTTAGGATGGCGATGATTGTTTAAAAAGCTTTTTACGCCAAATAGCCAGTAGCAATACATTCACAGCAGCCACAACAGATACGAGGAACAGCCATTCGTAAGAATAAATAACATTAAATAATGTAACAAATGTTTGTTCCAGAGGATGCAACGTCAACTGTCCGTAATATGCCGCTTGATTGCGAGCCGGCATAATAAAACGCATGACTATGTAACCAAGGTTGATAAACAAACTCAAAGGTAGGTAGATAATGCTATTGAGTAATAAATGTTTTCGCCAAAAATGCGGCGTTTTTGGACGTTTACGCCACAAAATGTACGTAACAAGTACAGAAAGGATGAGCCAGTACAGCAGAAATAACACAATGCTTGTAGATATTTCCAGCCCCGTTGTCTGCCATAAACCCCATAAGAATTGCCAAAATTTTGGGGAAAAGTAATCGTAATATTCCATTATTTTAGTAATTTTGTTAGTTTCAGACTGCTAGAAATTAGACGGTTTCTTAATGTTGCCGTTGGGTTTTTATGAGTTTCAAATTCATACCATTTCGCTACTTTGGATTTCATCAATTATAACTAAGCATTGTTGATGACCGCTATTTAACCATACCATCCAAATGTAATAGTTTGGTTGAATACAACCAAAAATGTCGTTTAGCCGTCTAATTCCACTTCATCATAACTACCGTCTAAGTTACCGTCCACATCAATAATATGATGCCAAAAAATGCCGTCGTCGCTAAGTGTAGCGCGGAATTTACCATTGCCATAAAAGTTCAGGGAGAATATCGATACGCGGTGTTTAAGCTCGGTAGCAGTTATTGGCTCGGCAGGCGGTTCGTCCTGTTGCAGTTCTAGTTCGTGTGCAGTACTGAGCATTTCTTGGGCGATGTATTCTTTCAGACTGCCTATGTGTTGTTCGTAGTCGGCAAAGAAGGAGTGGCAGTCCTGCAAGGCAGAGTCGTGTTCGGAAAGTGTGTTACCGTCGGTATGGAGGCTTAGGTTGAGCTCTTCGCCCTGCCACTGAACGGTAGTGGAAAAATGCCCACCACCGTATTTTTTATCCATTGTCCACGTCCAACCCCGTGTGTCGGTGTAGGTCACAGGGCGAAGGTATTCGGCGACGATGTGGTCTAGTTCGGAGTGAGCAACATTTCGTTCGAGAATATCCACTAACATGAAACTGTGGCGGAAGATTTCGGGCAGCCTTTCAGGTTCGGTGTGTGGGAATGATTCTGCAGCAGCGGGTTTGCGACGACGAACGCGTAAACGGTAGTTATGTCCAATCTCAAATTCCTGCAGTTTTGCTACAACTTCAGCTTCTGTGCCGACCCAGTTAATGTCACACAAATTGTTAACACACTCCCCAGTGTTACAGTTGATGTATGCCAATCCATCTTGACAAACATAGCGCGTTTTAATGCGCGGGTGTACTGACTCAACAATATTGCTATCAGCAGCCGTAAAGAGGATTTCGATTTCTTCAGGGGAGTAACGGTTATCGAAGTCTTGAATGGGGTTCATAAGCTCCCTTGCAAATTGACTGTACTGGTTTGGGAATTAATCTGAGGTAGATCCAAAACTATGCCCAATTAAATAAGCTAAAAAAATCTTCTAATGAATTAGCAATAACACGCCATGTCAGCTCGCCGTCATCCCAATAAATCACACGAGGCATTTCTTTATTTTCTGAGAAATCCATGCAGAACGAGCAATTGCTGCCATCAACACCGAATACGAGGATTTGCGAGAAATTGGTAATATAGCCTAAATCGTATTCGTTTTGCTTTTGGTGGTCGACATATTCTTCAGCTTCCTCTGTGGGGAAATCCTTGGGTAGCTCGCGGCTATATTTTAGGATTTCGTCTGAATTGTAAAAAATATGGGTTTCGGTAAACAGCTTGTAGCCGAATTGGTCTTGCTCCTGATTGGGCCTACCACCCAGACCTTCGTATTTTTTGAGTAGTTTGTCGTAGTTTTTCGGGATTTTGGGTTGGTGCATTACTCAGGCTACCTGAAAAAGATGATTCAAAACAATAATGCTACGAATTCTACTATTTTCAGGTAGCCTTTCAGACGACCTCAAAGGTTACCTGAAAACTTCACACAGGTGCTTTCGTGTGCCAATCACTCGCCAGTTGTACTTGATGCGCCGCACCGAGGATTTTGGCTTCGGAGAAGTGGTTGCCGATAAATTGCACGCCGATGGGCAGTCTGCTGCTGAAACCTGCGGGCAGGGTCAGGGCGGGCAAACCGGCCAGATTCACGGCGATGGTGTAGATGTCGGAAAGGTACATCTGCACGGGATCGTGGATGTCGCTGCCGAGTTTGGGGGCGGCGGTGGGCGCAGTCGGAGCAAGGATGAGGTCACATTGCGCGAAGGCCGTCTGAAAATCGTTGGCAACGAGGCGGCGCAGTTTTTGGGCTTTCAAGTAATAGGCATCGTAGTAGCCGTGCGACAACACATAAGTACCAATCATGATGCGGCGTTTGACTTCGCTGCCGAAACCTTCGGCGCGGGTGTTGCTGTACATTTCTTCTAGGTCGCCGAATTGGGCGGCGCGGTGGCCGTAGCGCACGCCGTCGTAGCGGGAAAGATTGGTGCTGGCCTCGGCGGAAGCGAGGACGTAGTACGCGGGAATGGACAGGGCGGTTTGCGGCAGAGAAACTTCAATGGTTTCCGCGCCTTGCACTTTTAAAAGGTCGATGACGTTTTGCAAAGCAGCCTGCACATCGGCATCCGCGCCTTCGCCGAAATATTCTTTAGGCAGACCGATTTTCATGCCTTTGAGCGGTTTGTCCAAATCGCGGGTGTAGTCTTCTTTGCTGCGTTCCAAGCTGGTGGAATCGCGCTCGTCGAAACTTGCCATCGCATTAAGCAAAATCGCGCAGTCTTCGGCGGTTTGCGCCATCGGACCGGCTTGGTCGAAACTGGATGCGTATGCAACCATGCCAAAGCGGGAAACTGTGCCGTAAGTAGGTTTGATGCCGGTGATGCCGCAGTGTGAAGCAGGCTGGCGGATGGAGCCGCCGGTGTCTGAACCAAGCGCGGCAGGAGCAAGGCGTGCGGCAACGACCGCTGCGGAACCGCCGGACGAACCGCCTGGAACGTGTTCGGGATTCCACGGGTTTTTGGTCGCGCCGTAGAACGAGGTTTCGTTGGTCGAACCCATGGCGAACTCGTCCATATTGGTACGGCCGAGCGTTACCATGCCTTCATCAAGCAGGTTTTGCACGACGGTGGCAGTGTAGGGAGAGATAAAGTTGTCCAACATTTTGGAGCTGCACGCACTGCGCCAGCCTGTTTGGCAGAAAATGTCTTTGTAGGCAATGGGTACTCCGGTGAGCGCGGTAGCGTTACCTTGTGCGATGCGCGCATCGGCGGCACGGGCTTCGGCGAGGGTTTTGTCTTGGTCGAAGGTGATGTAGCCGTTGATAGCCGAGTTCTGCGCAGCAATGGCGGCGAGGTATTCGGTTGCCAGTTCGACGGCGGAGATTTGTTTGGATTGCAGCAGTTGGCTGGCTTGTTTGAGGGTGTATTGGGTCATAAGAGTCTTTTAGTTTAAATAAGTGGGATTTTAAATAGTTTAATGGTGTAGGCTGATTTCAGGGTCGTCTGAAAACATCAACCCATCAATTTTTGGTAAGTATCAGGTTGGTTGAGCTGCGTGGCGGAACGGTAAAGTAAAGATTGTTCGTCATTTTCATCATAATCATCAATATAAAACGCAAATAGCAATATACCGTTTTCAGCACGATTGCCGAACAGGCCTTCTTGGTCGCATTGTTGTAGTGCGGCTATCAGGGCTGTTTCGTATTCGGTGCGTTTTTGCTGATAGGTGTCGTCATCATCTAGATTTTCTATGCTGCGGTATGCAACTTGGTAGAGCTCGCTTTGGTTTTCCAGCCAGTCATCTGAAGCATTCTGGATTTCGGTTTTGCCTTCATAAAGTGTGCATCTGCCATCCCAAATCGCCTGCAGGATGGTGCAGTTTTTGTATTTTTTCTTGTGCTTGGCAGCAAAGGCTGCTAAATCCTGATGGGTAATTACGGCGTTGTCTGCGGCAAAAAAGTCGTCAACCAAATAGAAATAATACGCGGCAACTTCTTTGCCTGCCTGTTCGACCTGTTGCTTGATGTGGCTGAAGCAGTGTCGGATATGGTTAGCGGCGATGGAGTGCAGTTGTTGTTGCTCGGTGGACATGGGATTCCTTTGCTTCATGCTTTTTGTCTATTCGTATGTGAAACAGAACTGTTTTGTCACTGCATACTTCAAATTACACTTAAAAACTGTACTTGTTCTTTCAGACGACCTTCTTTTGGAAGGCTTATTTTTTATCAGGCAAAATATTGGCATCTGACAATATTTGATTTAAGTGTTCAAATGCAGCCTGCCATGGGCTGTCAATATATGAAGAGTAGCCGTCGTCGTAGGTATTTGCCGTTATTTCCACGAGAAAACGGACTGTATTCAACAAAGCACGTTGTTGAGCAGCGTTGAGCAGCAGTTCATCGGTGTAATAACTGTTCTCCAATGCATAAGCCAATGTATTGGCAACCATATTGTCTGGGTCTTGTAATGCCCAAAGCAAGTAATATGGCAGGGCGAAATGCCTGCCTATACTATCCATAAATGTGATGGAGGAGCAGGGATTAAAACGCGGAATCTCTCCTATGCGGTGTCCTTGAAAAAGGACATTTTCCCAATAATTGCGTTCGTCTTCAGCGCGATAGCGGCAACGTTCCGGATTATTGGTATCCATCCAGTCATCCACGCAGTCGGCTTCCAATATTCCGATTCCGTCTTTCAGCTTGGTATCGGCAAATGCGTGGCAGACTTGCTCGGCGATTTCTTCGTATGCTTTATTCCACTGTTGAGCATATTCACGCAGGTAGCCCAGTATCTTGATGAGTCGCTTGGGAGACATTGTGCATACAGGCTCAGCACGCTGATGTTTCATAGTTAGGTCGTCTGAAAATGGTTCGCTTGTGCAACAACGAAACGTTTCAAGTCATCTGCCATTTGTTGATTGATCTCAGACAGAGTACCAGCAAAACACCAGCCGCGTAGCTGTGCCAATATGTCAAGTCTCTGCATGGCAAGCTGGGCAAGTTGCTGCAATTCAGGTTTCAGACGACCTGCAATTTTAATGCTGCCAAATGCTGTGGCGATAATCACTTTATCGGATTGATAAACTTCGGTTTCCTGTTGTTTACACAGTTCTTCAATGCTTTCGGCAGTTTGGTCTTCTTGAGGAGGCAGGTAATCCATATCCCAATATTCACAAATCAATTTCTCTGGGAAAATCAATGTATCCAGATCGGGATTTTTGCGGAAGGTTTGTGCAAGCTCATACAACGCATCACTGCCTTCATCACTGCCAAACGGAGCCTCTTCGTCACCGCAGTCATAATAGAAATCATCGGTTAAGTATCGGACGAAGTGTGGATGCGAGGTTTTGCGATGCGGACCGAAATCTTCATCGTCAAAATAGAGGCGGTCGATGAAATTAAAATCGGGAGTAGGTTTGTAGCCTTTTTTGGTCTTTTGTGCGATGAGTTTGTCAGCAGCTTTTTGACAATCGGCTTCACCGTCGTATTCGGTAATTTGGAAACGTCCGGCAGTTCCAAGTTTGCCGAAATTAACCATGATGTCGCTACCAGCGGAATCGATAATCCAAAATTTCTGGGACTTGTCGTCGGTATAAATGAAGGCTTGTTTCACAGAAATTCCTTTTCAGGTCGTCTAAAACTGCAAATATTTAAACTAGGTAAAATAACTTACATTTTTATTTTACGCGGCTGCAAACGGTTTCCACCATTTTGTCACTGTGCATTGTTTCGCTGGAATCTTCCTTTTTCAGCTGCCCAATGGCTTCTTGCGGCATTTTGTCGGGACTATTGTAATTGTGAACGTCGATACGCTCTTCAAGTTGTCCGTTTTTGTCAAACAGGGCAATCGCGCTCATAACAGATTGTTTAGGTTCTTGGCAATGTACCCAATCTAAAATCAGCATATGGGCATGTTTGCCTGAACCCGCAGATTGATGCCGTGTAATGGTCGAATACCAACCATTACCGAGATTTTTGATACTGTTCGGATAGAGTGATGCGCTGTATTTCCCGTCAGGTGTTTCGTAGTCATACAAATGCACGGCTTGCTCGGAATGAACAACAGGCAATACAGAGGATTTAGGGTTGTTGTCATCCTTAGGCATAGCGTAGGCGTTAACCGTGAGTACGCCAAGTAATAATGTGGTCAAAAATTTATTCATTATTGGTTTTCCTAAAGGGTAAACTCCATCTATTCTTCAATTACCTGAGGCACGATATACAAACGGTTGCGCACTTCGGGCGCGACGGCTTGATATTCGGCGGCATGGTCGGTTTCGGTAACTTTATCTTCGCGCAGGCGCAGGGCGGCTTCATGAGGGTGAGCCATCGGCTCAACCCCATCAGTATTCACGCTCTGCATTTTTTCAACCATAGCGAAAATGTCGTTCAATTCTGAGAGGGTTTTGCCTTTTTCTTCCTCTGTCAGCGAAAGGCGTGAGAGTTTGGCGATTTTTTCCACATCGGTTAAGCTTAAAGCCATAAAAAATCCTTGTCTGATAGCAAACGCCCCTTTATTGGGGTATCATTGCGTTCTTCTTCGATGAAACGAGGAATTATAACCGAAAACTACTCAAACGGCGTGTGATTTCGCCATGCGTTTCATACGGGGAGTGGGGAGGTCGTCTGAAAAGGCGTTGTTCCCATGTTTTTAATATTTTGAATAACAATTAAATAAAATCGGTGCTGGGCCGATATTCAGGTATTTTATGTTTCGTTTTTTATCCCGTTTTTTCTCCAACGATATCGCCATTGACTTGGGTACGGCGAACACGTTGATTTATGTGCGTGGTAAAGGCATTGTTTTGGACGAGCCGTCTGTGGTGGCGGTTCAATCGGGTACGGGCGGTAAAAGTAAGATTGTCGCCGTGGGTACGGAAGCCAAAAAAATGCAGGGGCGTGCGCCGCGCAATATTGAAATCGTCCGTCCTATGCGGGATGGGGTGATTGCTGATTTTACGATTGCCGAGCGTATGCTGGGTATGTTGATTAAAAAAGCAATACAAGGCAATTCGGTCGTACCGCCGCGCGTAGTGATCTGCGTGCCGGGCGGGGCAACTCAAGTGGAACGCAAGGCAATTTTGGATTCTGCGTTTGCCGCAGGCGCATCTTCCGTACATTTGATTGAGGAGCCGATGGCGGCTGCTTTGGGTGCGGGTTTGCCGATTGAGGATACCGCCGGTTCGATGGTGGTGGACATCGGCGGCGGCACAACGGAAATCGGCATTTTGTCGTTGGGCGGTATGGCTTATTCCGCCTCTGTCCGCGCGGCGGGTGATGAGTTCGATAAGAGCATCGTGCACTATCTGCGCCGTCATCGCGGCGTGTTGATTGGCGAAGCAACGGCTGAGGAATTGAAGAAAACAATCGGTTCAGCCTCCGGCTTTGCAACCGAAACCGCCATGCGGATTAAAGGTCGCGATTTGGCGGAAGGTACGCCCAAGTCGCTTGCCATTACTTCGGAAGAAGTGCGCGAGGCTTTAAGCGAAACGGTTAATCAAATTATTCGCGCCGTGCGCCTTGCGTTGGAACAAGCTCCGCCTGAGTTGGCTGGCGATATTGCCGACAGGGGTATTATGCTGACGGGCGGCGGCGCATTGTTGCACGGTATGGACACTGTTTTGGCGGATGCGACGGGGCTGCCTGTCGGTATTGCCGACCAGCCTTTGAACTGTGTGGCTTATGGTGCGGGTAAGGCCTTGGATTATATCGGCAAATGGAATGCCGTTTTTGTGGATAACCCGTAAGGCAGGCTGAAATGGAACATTCTTCTTTACGGTTTGACGAGGCAAAGGGCCAAAAGCTGTTGCCTCGTTTTATTGCGTATCTTTTATTGGGTGCCGGCATCATGGTGGCAGACGGTCGTTTCGACCTGATGCAGCCTGTGCGTACTGCGGCGGCGGAGATTCTTTATCCGGTGCAATGGTTGGCAAACCAGCCGGTCCGTCTCTATCAATATTTTTCCAACCAATCTCAATCGCAAACCGAGCTATTGGAGCAAAACCGTCTCCTTTTGGAGGAAAACGGCCGTCTGAAAATCCAGCTTCAACGCGACAAGGTTAACCTGAGCGAATTGCAGGAGCTGAAAAAGCTATACAGTTTGCAGCAAAAAGGCGTAAGTAATGTCATTGGTGCGGAAGTGTTGTCCAGTGGCAAAGACCCATTGTCCGAACGTTTGATTATCAATAAAGGCAGTGGCGAAGGGGTTGCGGCGGGCGATGCCGTTATCGATCAAAACGGCTTAATCGGGCGGATTACATTGGTTCACGCAAACAGTGCGGAAGTCGAGCTGATAGCGGCTGCACAAAGTATCGTCCCTGTTGCCGTTGAGCGGACGGGCGAACGCAATCTCGCCTACGGCAACGGCGTGGGCTTGGATTTGCGCTATTTCCCGACAGGATCGGATTTGAAGCCGCAGGATGTTTTGATTACTTCCGGTTTGGACGGCATTTATCCGGCAGGCATTCCCGTGGCGCACGTGGATAAAGTCGTCCGCGCTTCAGGTACGCCTTATTACGACACAGAACTGACCCCGTTTGCCGCCTTGCTCCGCAGCCGCTTTGTTTTGGTTCTGTCTTCTTCCCATTCTTCTCAATAAATCATTCATGAACGATTTTGACGATTCCTACCGTGCCATGCCTGTCGGCGTGATTGCGGCAAGTTTTGCCGTAACCATGCTTGTCGATTTCATGCCTTTTCCCTTTGATGTGTTTTTTTGGCTACCCGAACTGACTGCGCTGATGCTGCTTTATTGGTCTATGCACCATCCCCAACGTGTCGGCATGGGCATTGCGTTTTTGCTCGGCTTGATAGTCGATGCTGCAACGGCAGCGACTTTGGGGCTGCACGCATTGTCTTATACGGTCATGGTGTATTTCGTATTGAACACGCGCCGTCAAATTATGCTCTACGGCCACATCATGCAGATTGGGGCGGTATTGGCAGCATTGTTCTGCCATCAGGCGGTATTGGTGGCGGCGCGCCTGTTTCTCAACAACCAAATCATCACTTGGCAAAGTTTTATTGCGCCTTTGACCGGTGCGCTGCTTTGGCCTTTCTTGAGCCAGTTGATGCTGATGCTGACCAATTTTTATCGCGCCAACAGATAACGTGAAACCATGCCTATACTGAATACTATGAAACGTCGTCTGAAAAATGGCGGTAGCGGTAAAACACAGACTGCAAAGGCGGCACAAGCCGATTCTTTATTGCGTCTGCTGGTGGCGTTTATCCTGATTGTGGTTCTGTTTGCCGCATTGGTGGCGCGGTTTGTTTATTTGCAGGTGTTTCGGCATGACGATTTTTCCGGACAGGCATCCAGCAACCGCATCACATTAATTCCAACCCCGCCCGTCCGCGGCGAAATCGTAGATGTCAACGGCGTGCCGTTGGCAAAAAACTATCCCGTGTTTTCTCTGGAAGTCATCCCCAGCCGCATTGAAGGTAAGATGGAGGATGTCATCGAAGCCTTGCGGAAGTATGTCGATATTACGCCTACCGATTTGAAGCGTTTCCACAAATACCGCGAGAGCTACCGCAAATTTGAAAACATCCCGCTCAAGCTGCGCCTGACAGATGAAGAAGCGGCAAAATTGTCCGTGCATCTTAATGAATTTAAAGGCGTAGAAGTCAATTCGCGTACTTTCCGCGAGTATCCTTATGGCAAACTGACTTCACACTTTTTAGGCTACATCGGCCGCATCAGCGACAAAGATCAGGAAATTTTGGAAGAAGAGGGATTGACTGCGCTTTATCGCGGCAGCACGCACATCGGCAAATCGGGGCTGGAAAAATTTTACGAACCGCAGCTTCATGGCGCGCCCGGCTATCAAGAAGTGGAAAAAGACGCTTACGGCAATATTGTTCGCGTCTTGAAAAACGTGCCGTCGCGTATGGGGCAAACTTTGCGTTTGGGCATGGACATCCGTATGCAGCAAGAAGCGGACAAAATATTGGGAGACAGGCGCGGGGCGATTGTCGCCATCAATCCGCAAGACGGTACAGTGTTGGCTTTCGTTTCCAAACCTTCTTTCGATCCCAATCTCTTTATCGACGGCATCGACAGCGAAACTTGGAAAGCCTTGAATGACGACTGGAAAAAGCCGTTGGTTAACCGCGTAACGCAAGGTCTGTATCCGCCGGGCTCGACGTTTAAGCCGTTTATGGGCATGGCTTTGCTGGAAAGCGGCAAAATTACCCAAACGACGGTCGTTCCTGCGCCCGGCGCATGGAGCATTCCCGGCAGTCGCCACGTTTTCCGAGATTCCGTACGCAGTGGTCACGGTTCGGCAAATTTGAGCAAGGCGATACAGGTGTCGTCTGATACCTTTTTCTACCGCTTGGGCTACGAAATGGGCATAGACAAAGCATCGCCGTATTTAGCGCAATTCGGTTTCGGCAAAAAAACCGGCATCGACCTGCCCAGCGAATATACGGGCGTTTTGCCCAGCCGCGAATGGAAGGCGAAACGCTTTGCCAAATCGTCCGATCCTACCGCCAAAGAATGGCGCGCAGGCGAGATGGTCTCGGTCAGTATCGGGCAGGGTTACAACGCCTACACCCCACTACAAATGGCACACGCCACCGCCTCGCTCGCTAATGACGGCGTGGTTTATCAGCCGCATTTGGTGAAAGAGTTGTTGGATTTCGACAAACGCAAAATCACGCGTATCAATCCCAATCCCGAATACAAAATTCCGTTTAAACAAGACAATTTCGAATACGTCAAACAGGCGATGGAAAAAGTTTTGAAACCGGGCGGTACGGCACACCGTATCGGCGGCGGTTTGGCTTACAGCATGGGCGGCAAAACGGGTACAGCACAGGTTGTACAAATCAAGCAGGGCGGTCGTTACAACGCCTCAGCCTTGCGCGAGCAACATCGCGACCATGCGTGGTTTATCTCGTTTGCCCCCTTAGAGAAACCTGAAATCGCCATCGCAGTGATTCTGGAAAACGGCGGCTGGGGTGCATACGCCGCACCGCTTGCCCGCAGCTTAACCGACTTTTATATGCTCAACGTCAAGCCGCAGCAGTTTTCAGACGACCCTGATGCAGGCGGAATGCCCGAACCGCAACAACACCGCACACAACCTCAACCGCCGACCATATTCCAAAAAGCCTACGGTCTGAAACAGGAGGAAGCAAATCATGAATGAAACGGTCGGAATGTGGGCGAAAATCAAGCGCATCGTATCCGCGCCGATAGACCCGTGGCTGTTTTTCCCCATGCTCGCCATCTACATCATGAGCCTGTTTTTGCTCTATTCGGCGGATGGTCAGGATTTCGGTCAGCTTGAACACAAAACCATTCACACCGTAACAGGCTTTGCGCTCCTGTGGTTTGTCGCTTCCTTCAAGCCGCGTGATGCCGCAAAGGTTGCGCTGCCGATGTACCTGATTGGCGTGTTGCTGCTTGTCGCCGTCGAGGTTGCAGGCGTTACCGTCAATGGCTCTACGCGCTGGCTGGAGCTGGGTTTCACACGCATCCAGCCGTCCGAAATCATGAAAATCGTCCTGCCCATGACCGTTGCTTGGTATTTCCAACGGCACGAAGGTCGTCTGAAATGGTTTCACTACATCATCGCCATGCTTTTAATCCTTATCCCCGTTGCGCTGATTTTGAAACAGCCTGACTTGGGTACGGCGGTTTTGATTATGGCATCGGGTATTTTCATCGTCTTTTTCGCAGGTTTACCTTGGAAAGTCATCTTTGCCGCCATCGTCGCCTTTATTGCCGCATTGCCACTTTTGTGGAACTACGGGATGCACGACTATCAGAAAACCCGCGTTTTGACGCTGTTTGACCCGACGCAAGACCCTTTGGGCGCAGGCTACCACATCATTCAGTCCATGATTGCCATCGGTTCGGGCGGCGTTTGGGGAAAAGGCTGGCTCAACGGCACACAAACGCATTTGGATTACATTCCCGAGTCCACGACCGACTTCATTTTTGCCGTGTATGGCGAAGAATTCGGTTTGATCGGCAACATCTTGCTGCTGCTGGTTTACCTCGTTATCCTGACGCGCGGACTGCTGATTGCCGCCAAAGCCCAATCGCTTTACAGCCGCACGCTTGCCGGCGCATTGACCATGACCTTTTTCTGCTACGCCTTTGTGAACATGGGTATGGTGAGCGGCATTTTGCCCGTTGTCGGCGTTCCCCTGCCGTTGGTCAGCTATGGCGGCACTGCAACGCTCTCCATCATGACCGTACTTGCGCTGCTCATGGGTATTTCCAGCGAGCACAAAACCAAACGCCGCTACGAATTCAATGACAAAGCGGACGTAAACGTCTCTACAAAAAACCAATAAGGGAATAAAAAATGGAATTAGGTGTAGAAATCGGCAAACTTTTGGTTGCCTTCCTTGTACTGATCAACCCGTTCAGCGCGCTTTCGATTTACCTTGATTTGACGCAGGATCACAGCACCAAAGAAAAGCGCCGCATCGCCCGCACCGCCGCACTCGCCGTCTTCATCGTCATTACCGTCTTCACCTTAACGGGCGGGATGTTGTTGAAAATCTTAGGCATCAGCGTCGGCTCTTTCCAAGTCGGCGGCGGTATTTTGGTATTGCTTATCGCCATCTCCATGATGAACGGCAACGACAACCCTGCCAAACAAAATATCGGTGGAGACAAGGAAGAGGGTGTTGTACAACACATCCAGAAAAATGCCAAAGCCATCGCCGTCGTTCCCGTCGCCATCCCCATCACCATCGGTCCGGGCGGTATCTCTACCGTGATCATCTACGCCTCAGCCGCCAAAAATTACAGCGATATTGCTTTGATCCTTACCGCAGGCTTCCTCGTCAGCCTGATTTGCTACGCCATCCTCATCGTCGCCGGGCGAATCAGCAAAAAACTGGGTACGACAGGGTTGACCATCCTCAACCGCATCATGGGTATGATGCTTGCGGCCGTCTCCGTAGAAATCATCGTTGCCGGATTGAAATCTATTTTTCCGCAACTGGCAGGCTAGTTCAGCGGATTAGACAAGAAGCAGACATTACCGCATATTTGTTTATCCTTGCCAATGTAAAAGGTCGTCTGAAAACAGGGTTTTCAGACGACCTTTAGTCTATTGACTTTCTAAAAGTGCCAATATCTATCCAAAATACAATAGTCAAAGCTATGTAACTATTTATTGAGAGACTTGTTTTCAGACGACTTCGGCAACATCAAAGAACCAATCGAGCCCGCAATTGCCCCCATTATTCCGACTCCGGCGTACATTTGCCAATCCAATGTTGTTGAACGCTGATATATCAGCATCAACATACCTTCAGATGCCGCAATCGTAAGTACCACACCTGCCGCTGAAAGCAATGTAAACAACAACGTTCCTGCTACACTGCGCCGCAAGTACAAACGTTTTGCGACAAGGGTACATAACAGCATGGCGGGTAGACCATGGGCAGTAGAAATCAAAACATTGCCCAATATCTCTAAAACGGACGGATTTCCTTTATCTAAAACATTCATGTAAAGCAATAACAAAAACAACAGTACTTGCACACCAAATACAACCAGCAGCAGAGCGGCAGATTTCCAATATGCTTTAATTTTAGGCTGATTCATCATATTCCTTTTCTAATTTATAGTCATAGCACGTTGTAATTAATTTATCGATTCTAGTTTGATTCTGCCTATCCGCCAATATCACACATAGATAAAATTCGTTCCTTTTGATGAGAGTCGTCTGAAAAGTCGGTTTCCATCAATGGAAATAGAAATTCAGATGATTTTTTGAGTGAAAAACTAAAAAGTTTTGCCCTGAGTTTTCAAAAGCGTTACACTCCATCCGGCATCGAGAGTAGGGTGGCAATCTTATGATTTTATGAGCTGCCAAAATTGTTCAAGTATTTGATTTGAATGATTTCACCCTTTGAGGCAAATAACATCGATGCCAACTTATCTAACCACGCCGCTGCCGTCATTGCGCCGACAGTCAGGCAGTCAGCGTCATTGCGCCGCTGTAAACACGAAAGAACACACTATGACCATCTCTCCCGTCGCCTTGCGCCGTAAGACCGAGCGCAAGCCGCACCCGACTGCGCGTTATTGGAAAAAATGCGATGTCGAAGCCCTGTTCGGACTTCCCTTCCTCGACCTCGTTTACCAAGCCGCCGAAATACACCGCCAAAATTTCAACCCGCGCGAAATCCAGCTTTCCACGCTGTTATCCATCAAAACCGGCGGCTGTCCCGAAGACTGCGCCTACTGTCCGCAATCGGCGCACCACAACACCAATCTGGGCAAAGAGCAGATGATGGATGTAGATGAAATCGTCGAAAAAGCCAAAATCGCCAAATCGCGCGGCGCAAGCCGTTTCTGCATGGGCGCGGCATGGCGCGGACCCAAACCCAAAGACGTGGAGACGGTTTCCGCAATCATCAAAGCCGTGAAGGGCTTGGGCATGGAAACCTGCGGCACGTTCGGTATGCTCGAAGACGGTATGGCGGAAGACTTCAAAAAAGCAGGTTTGGACTATTACAACCACAACCTCGACACCGACCCTGAGCGCTACAACGACATCATCCACACGCGCAAACACGAAGACCGCATGGATACCTTGGGCAAAGTCCGCAATGCCGGTTTGAAGGTTTGCTGCGGCGGCATCGTCGGCATGAACGAGACCCGCGCCGAGCGTGCCGGACTGATTGCCAGCCTCGCCAACCTTGACCCGCAGCCCGAAAGCGTGCCGATTAACCAGTTGGTCAAAGTGGAAGGCACGCCGCTTGCCGATGCCGAAGATTTGGACTGGACGGAGTTCGTGCGCACCATCGCCGTAGCACGGATTACCATGCCGCACAGCTACGTCCGTCTGTCGGCAGGACGCAGCAATATGCCCGAGTCCATGCAGGCGATGTGTTTCTTGGCGGGCGCGAACTCGATTTTCTACGGCGACAAGCTCTTAACCACCGAAAACCCCGACGAAGACGGCGACCGCCTATTGATGGAAAAACTGAATTTGTATCCGTTACGGTTTGAGTTGGAAGAAGAATACGAAGCGGCGCAACAGGAAAACGAAACGCCTAAAATCAAAGTAGATTATTAATCCGTTCTTTCTTATATTTCCGATAGATCAAGGTCGTCTGAGAACTATATTTACGAAGCTAATGCTTCAAATACGGTTTTCAGACGACCTTTTTAATGAGATTTTAAGAACACTTTCTGTATTGCTCAGATGCGTTTAATCGTGGCTCGACTTCAAATCAGACGGGGCAGAGTCGTATGCTGTACCGATAGCCGTACTGATGCAATGTTATCCGCCAAATTTAAGTCATAAAAACTGCACTTTGGCTGACTGGAGGAAAAATCCAGCTAACAAAGTGCAGTTTGCTATTTTCAGACGAGCCTCAACTATGTGTCGCGCTCCTTGTCAGATTCAGCTTTACGCTTTTTCTTTTTGGCGCATTTTTTCCGCCATCATTTCATGCAGCGTTCTCTTGGCAGGTTTCATCGGAACGCGGTTGTCTGTCCAGCCCAGTTGCTTGCTCGGCGTCAATGCGCGGAATTTAGTGGCCGCCCAACCGAAGGCGCGGTAGGCTTTGCTGCCGCTGAAAATGCCGTTGAACGTGCGCCATGCCATTTGTTCGCCGAAGGTATGCGATGCGCCTTGTCCGCGGATAGGATGTGGTACGACCTCGGTCGGCGAACGTTGTGCCTCGACACGCAGACGCTGCATTTGCTCGGTAATCGGGATACGCACCGGACAAACTTCCACACACGCGCCGCACATGGTACAGGCGGTCGGCAGATCGCGGGTGGCTTCCAAGCCCAAAAGGTGCGGAGAAATAATCTCGCCGATAGGGCCGGGGTAGGTTGTGCCGTATGCCGCGCCACCGATACGGGTATAAACCGGACAATGGTTCATACATGCGCCACAACGGATACATTGCAAGGTGCGGCGCATTTGATCTTCGGCATAGGCTTGGCTGCGGCCGTTGTCGAGCAGAACCAAGTGCATTTCCTGCGGACCGTCCAGCTCTTCGCTGCGGCGCGGGCCGGTAATCATGTTGAAATAGGTGGTAATGTTCTGACCGATGGCAGAACGTGGTAGCAGGCTGTACAAAGGAGGAACGTCCGACAGCTTGGCTACAACTTTTTCAATACCGGTAATAGCGATATGCACGGGCGGAACGGTGGTACTCAAGCGACCGTTGCCTTCGTTTTCCACCAGACACAGCGTACCTGTTTCTGCAACAGCAAAGTTTACGCCGCTCAAACCAACATCGGCAGTGCTGTAAATATCGCGCAGGGCTTTGCGGGCGAAGCCGGTCAGTTGGTCTACGTCGTCCGTTAACGGCGTGCCGAGGTTTTGGTGGAAAAGTTCGCTAACCTGTTCTTTGGTTTTGTGAATGGCGGGCATCACGATATGGGTCGGTTTTTCACCTGCCATTTGGACGATAAACTCGCCCAAGTCGCTTTCCACTGCTTTAATGCCTTTTGCTTCAAGATAATGGTTCAGTTCGATTTCTTCGCTGACCATCGATTTGCCTTTGACCATCAGCTTACCGTTTTTGGCAGCAATGATGTCGTGGATGATTTGGCAGGCTTCGGCCGGAGTTTCCGCCCAGTGTACTTTCACGCCCAACTTAGTCAGGTTTTCTTCCAGTTGCTCCAGCAGGGCGGGCAATTTGGACAGAGAACGCTGACGGACGTGTTCGCACAAATCACGCAGGCTTTGCAGCTCTTCTTCGTCGGTCAAAACGGCTTTGCGTTTGGTCATCAGCATATCCATCGCGGTACGCAGACTCTTACGCAAAGGCTTGTCTTGAAGGGAAATTGCGGCGTTTTGTTTGAAAGTTTCCGGCTTCATGTGGAACTTGATGGTTTGCGTAGTCATGCGTTTTCCTCCAAATCGGCAGGGGAAATGTGGTCAGGCAGGATGGCGAGGATGACCAAATCACGCGGACCGTGCGCGCCGTAAGCAAGCGTCAACTGAATGTCTGCGGTTTTGGACGGGCCGGAAATCAGGAAAACATTGGTCGGCATACCGTTTTCCACCAGTTTTTCGCCTTCAACGGCGTTGTGAAATTCGTTATACATTTTCGCCGTATCAAACAGACAGAAATGCACGGGCGGAACGAGGCTTAAAGTACGCGGTTCTTCGGGGCTGGAAAACAGCATCAGTGTACCGGTACGGGCGATGCCGCATTGCGAGCCGCTAAAGCCTGCATCGATGTTCGTGAAGAACTCGGTTTTCCAAGTATCGATTTCGCGCTCGAAAGCAATCGGTTCGATATTGCTGTCCACCAGCGCGGCACGGGCAATTTGTCCGTGTTCGGTCGCCAACGGCAGCAGGATGTTTTTCAAACCTTTGCCTTCGGCAGCTTGACGGAATACTTGCGGCCAGCTGGTTTTGGTCACCCAATAAATTTCGGTTTTGACTGCACGCATAGCGGCAGCCCAATGTTTCAGACGCTCAACTTCGCTGTCCCAAGAAACACCCATTTCACGGTAATAATCAAAAACCGCAGGCTCTTCCATCGGCAATGCGTCGGCTTTTTTCAGTTTTGCCAAAATATTTTCGCGCGCGCTCATGCTTTGCCTCCGGTACGTTCCAACAAGAAGGATGCGATGTGTTTCGGGCGCGGCATGTTCGGCTCGTCTTTAGCGATTTTGCCGCCGATGTTCATCATGCAGCCACAGTCCGCGCTGATGATTTCGGTCGCACCGGTTTCTTTCAGCGCGGCAACTTTGTCTGTTACCATCGCGCCGGAAATATCGGCCTGTTTGACAGAGAATGTACCGCCAAAGCCGCAGCATTCGCTTTCGTGGTCGTGAACGATACGTTCAACATTTTCCATACCGTCAATCAACTGCCAGCCTGAAATATGGACGTTCATTTCGCGGCGTGCCGCGCAGGAAGTGTGGACGGCGACTTTGACCGGCTCGCCTTTGTCTTCAGGCTTGTAGCCGATGGCAAGCAAGAAATGAGTAAACTCAATGATACGGTTGGCACAATCCACCGCTTTGGATTCGTATTCTGTATTTTTAAACAGGGTAGGCCAGTGATGTTTCATCATGCCGCCGCACGAGCCGGACGGTACGACGATTGGCCAGTTTTCAGGGAAAAGGTCGAGTTGCGCTTTGGCGACATCAAACGCCTCGGTCGGATGACCGGAAGAGTAGGCGGGTTGGCCGCAGCAGCTTTGCGCCATCGGGTAATGAACCCGTATGCCTTGCTGCTCGATTAAAGTAATGGCATCCATGCCTGCTTCGGGCATGAAAAGATCGAGGACGCAGGTGCCGAAGAAATAGACATCCGTCGGCTTGCTGTCGAATGTAGTGATTTTGGGTGGGGTGATTGCGCTCATTTTTTCGTTAACGGGAGTACCCGTTTTTCTTTGTATAAATAGATGGCTACTTTAAGTAATTGCATGTAGGCGGTCAAGTATAATTTTAAAAAATAATATTGGAAACGATTGATGGGTCGTCTGAAATACTGATTCCACAAATATAAATATTTATATGCGAATAAATATCATTATATTTAAAAGCTAATTCATTTATTAATGAATAAATTAATCAATCCATATGAATGCAAGGGTATTCAACAAATACGATTGCACCCGGGTTTCAAATAGTTTTATAGAAAAAAATAGGTGAGGGTAGTTAATGGGACTGGGAAGAAGAAGGGTTTTTGGATGTATTAATTTTTGCTGCAACCCATAACGCGACACCTGAGCCCAACATATCCGCAATGCCGTCGCCAATAGAGCCTTCGCGTGTTGTGGTAAACGTAGCTTGTGCCCATTCACTTCCAACAGCAAACAGAAGTGCGAATATCAACAAACCGAGATACGGAATTTTTGCTTTTTCGTGAATATAAGATTTTGCCAATAACCAAATTTGGGCAAAAAACAAAGCGAAGTGGGCTACTTTGTCGAAATTGGGAAACGGTGGCGGCGTATTGCCAGATTCCTTGAAAATCAAAGAATATATACCGGCCACAAACCAAATGATAGCCAACAGACTGAATTTATTGATGTAAAACTTCATTTTTGTTCCTCATCCAACCAAGTTTGGCAGATAGCTGCAAGGCGGATGAATTTGTTGCCGCGTCCGTTTAAGATGTCGCACCATTGTTCAACTTCCTCTGTTGTCGGTGCATCATCTATACTGCATTCGTACAGCAGGAAATCAAGGGTTTCTTCCACTACACCGACGGGTTCATTCTGGATTAATTCTAAAATCTGAGACATATAGGGAATTTTTCAAAAGAGGAGGGCGGATAATGACGTACACAACATAGTATTTACTTGCTGTGTAGGAAACGTGTAGCTTCTTCCCATTCGCCCGACATTATTTTCGGCATCGCTTTTAATGATTTGGCAATTGCCTCGTCAATCTGTTGGCGGTGTTCTGCGCTTGGCTTGTTCAATACATAAGCGACAACGAGGTTACGGTCACCCGGATGATCTATACCCAAACGCAAACGGTAATAGTCAGGTGTACCAAGACGGGCTTGGATATCTTTCAAGCCGTTATGCCCCCCATTTCCGCCGCCAAGTTTAAATTTGATACGCCCGCAAGGAATATCCAATTCGTCATGCACAACCAGTATCTCTTCGGGCTTGATTTTGTAAAACTGCGCGAGTGCGGCAACAGACTGGCCGGAACGATTCATAAAAGTCATGGGTTTAAGCAGCCACACATCGCCATCAGGCAGATTCGCCCGCGCCACCTCACCAAAAAATTTTTTCTCTTCTTTAAATGATACTTTCCACTGCCACGCAAGTTCGTCTAAGAACCAAAATCCTGCATTATGACGGGTTTGTTCGTATTCGCCCCCGGGATTTCCCAGTCCGACGATCAGTTTGATTTTATTCGACATAATTATTTCTCAATACCTCAGAAAATACGGTAATTTTCAATAAAAGGTCGTCTGAACATGGTTTCAGACGACCCCGGTTAACTTTCAATCCTGATTCTGTACCCGTTTTCGACGTGCCTCTTTAGGATCAATCAATAATGGGCGATAAATCTCAATCCGATCTTTATCGCGAAGAAGCGTCTCACTTTTAACTGATTTGCCAAAAATTCCTAGCGGAGCAGTTTGCAAGTCCAGTTCTGAAAATATTTCATCTAAACCACTTTGACACACCGCTTCACGCGCCGTACAGCCATTTTGCACATTCAGTTTTTTCAACACTTGCTTGTCAGGCAAACCGTAAACGACTTCAATCTCAAGCATAACGGCGATCCGCTTCTTTAACGAACGCATCAACCAATGCCCCGGACAAATGGCTGAAAACGGGCGAAATCATGGCAGATAAGACAGAGTTGGAAAATTCATATTCCAATTTAAATTCAACTTTGCACATATCGTCGCCCAAATCTAAGAATTTCCATGTTCCCCGCAAGATTTTAAAAGGCCCTTCCAACAAATCCATTCGGATTTCCTTGCCGGGAATATTGTGATTGTGTGTAGCAAATGATTGGCGCACGCGCATATAGTCCATAAAAAGACGCGCTTTCAACTCATTGTTTTTTCGTTCAATCACTTCAGTTTTACTATACCAGGGCAAAAATTTCGGATAGTCTTCAACCTTATCAACCAACTCAAACATTTGCTCCGCGCTATGCAAAACCAAGATATTTTTCTCAACCTTTTTCATGCTCAAACAGGCCCAAAATCGGAAAGCGGTATTATAAACGAATTCACTGTATTTTTCAGACGACCTCGAATCTCTGCAACCATCCCAATCAAACTCATCATCAAGACAGTCCGACTTGGCAAAGTATAACGATATGCGTATAATCGACCTTTCCCATCTGGGGGCGATCTTGGTTTCGACGGGGGTTGCAAAGCAGATGCGGGCATACCGGGGTCTCAGATTTCCCGTAAAACACTGAATCTAAATAGTCGCAAACGACGAAACTTACGCACTGGCCGCTTAAGGCCTGCCGTTGCAGCAGTTGGTCAATGGGCTGTGTAGTGCAAGCTACCGCAACGTCATTTTACATTGACTGGTTTTCCGCCGGGTTACTTGGCGGGAAATAAGATTTAAGGTAACTGGTTCCTAGAAGGCCTGTCGGTCGGCATGATAGGAACGAGATTTTAAATAGACACGACTAAGTATGTAGAACGCTCTGTAGAGGACTTCCGGACGGGGGTTCGATTCCCCCCGCCTCCACCAAGATATCCGATAAGTATCCTATACTTATCTTCATTTCTGTGTTTTTTGGCACACTATTGGCACATTTCCCATCAAAAAGCTGCTCGATTTTAGACTTTTCACGCTGCTTGTCGGCCAAGTCAATCCAGCGGGAATAGTTTTCAAGTAGCATCTTCATGGTGCTGTGTCCCATCTGCCGGGCTACCCACATGGGGTTGGCTCCGGCCATGAGGTTGAGTGTGGCAAATGTATGGCGGGTGTTGTAGGGTTTCCTGTACCTTACCCCCGCTATTTTTATGGCGTGCTGCCACGGTCTCCAAGGTACTTTGTCATTCTCAAACGGGCTGCCGGTTTTTGGATTGATGAAAACGTATCCGCTTGCTAGTCCTGTTCTTTGCCATTGTCTGCGTAAGGCTTCCAAGGCGCGGCTATTGAGTTCGATGTCTCGGTAGCTGTGGGTTTTAGTGCTTTTCAGCTTGCCAGCCACGGATGCTTTGTTACGCACACGCACTGCCTCTGAAAGTCGATGTCCTGCCAAGTGAGGGCGATGAACTCGCTGGTACGCATACCGCTGAAGAAGGCCAGTTCGAAGTAATTGTGAAACACAGGTTCATTTTTCAGGTAGCCTAGGATGGCTTCGGCTTCTTCGAGCGTGAACGGGTCAGGCGGCTCTTTCTGCACTTTGGCGTTGGCCAGATGCTGGGCGGGGTTGTCTTTTATCCTACCGTCGCGGAGCGCAAGAACAAACGGCTGCCGAATAACGGTGGCGATGTTGTTGCGAGTTTTTGCGCTACAGTCTAAGGTAGCCAGCAACCCGGCTAGGGTACTGTACTGGATACGGTCTATCGGTATGTCGCCAATTTTGGGCAGAACGTGGCTGTTGAGCATGCCGCGATAGCGGGATAGGGTGGAGTGGGATAGCTGGTTAACGGTGGCCAGCTAGGCTTCGGCCATCTCACGGAAAGTGGGGCTGCTTTCCGTTTTTTCTGCACGTTTGGAGTGGGGGAAGAATTCAGCGTAGTCGAATACGCCGATGGCGATTCGGGTACATATTTCTTCCCAGAGTTTGGTGGCATGTCGGATGTTGGCGGTGGTGGGCTTGAGCGGCAGGCTTTCCCAACATCGTTTACCCCGATACATGAACCATATTTTGATACTACAGTCGCGGATAACTAAGCCGGTTGGCATTCGTTTCGTTGCCATTTTTCTACCTCTTTTACGTTGATTAAGATGTGGCGGTCAGGTGCACGGTAGTAGTGGAGTCCCTCTATCCAAACGCCGGTGCTAATTTTGTCCCTTAAAGCCTTTTCTGTATAGCCTGACAACTCGGCGTAACGTTTCAACTGGATTTGGTTCAGCATATTCAATCCTCCATATGAGTAATTAGGACTTGTAGTAAGTGGTCGTAGTACCGTAGCCAACCATGTGGCGGACATCAGGCAACCTGAGTCGTCTTTCTGTTTGCATTTTTTCTCCAAATTTTAAGTTCGCCTTTAAGCGGTTTAGTTATAGTCAATTAAAATCAAAATAGGACAGTAACGCATCGTCAAATCGGGCGTAATCAGACAATACGGTTCGCAGATACCGCTTAATATTCGCCCACACCTTCTCAATCGGGTTGAGCTCAGGTGAA
>NZ_CALNWV010000033.1:0-29300 GCF_940793045.1 Neisseria sp. Marseille-Q2251 | reverse complement strand
TTATTCGGCAATATATTGAGCAGCAAAATACGCCTGACTGAAATTGAACGTTTTTAGGACTGCTTCGCAGTCCTCGCCTGATATCTCCGCCGTAAACGGCGAAGTTTTACGGCGCATTCGGATAAAACCAGCCGCCTTCGGGCGGCTGTGTGTTGAAACTGTGTGGTCGGTTGTTGGGCAGACAGCCTGTCCCCAGCCGCCTTCGGGCGGCTGTGTGTTGAAACGTCTCAATACAACAAAAGCATCGCTATAAGTAAACCAGCCGCCTTCGGGCGGCTGTGTGTTGAAACACTTATATGGAAACAGTACCGCCGGTAAAACCACCAGCCGCCTTCGGGCGGCTGTGTGTTGAAACCGGTGCATGAATTTTCAGGTAATCTTCCAACGCTCCAGCCGCCTTCGGGCGGCTGTGTGTTGAAACAATCATACCAGTTTCTTTATTTCTGATAGTTATGTCCAGCCGCCTTCGGGCGGCTGTGTGTTGAAACTTGCAATGCTACCTGAACAAGTGCCTGATTCATCCCAGCCGCCTTCGGGCGGCTGTGTGTTGAAACATCATCAATGAAGACTGGATAGTGGCTGCGTCTACCAGCCGCCTTCGGGCGGCTGTGTGTTGAAACCGTATAGATTGCCTGACAATATTTTCTCCAAATCCAGCCGCCTTCGGGCGGCTGTGTGTTGAAACACCGTACCCGACTTGGAAGTCACCATCGATGTTGACCAGCCGCCTTCGGGCGGCTGTGTGTTGAAACAGCATTTATTTTGCAGATTTTTCATAACTATCTAACCAGCCGCCTTCGGGCGGCTGTGTGTTGAAACATATAAGACATGTGCCATCGGTGTTTCTTGCCCGCCAGCCGCCTTCGGGCGGCTGTGTGTTGAAACTAAAGATGCCCGTTTAATTGCATCCGAAATCAAAGCCAGCCGCCTTCGGGCGGCTGTGTGTTGAAACATTCGGAAACTGCAAAGTAACACACTCCTGATGCGCCAGCCGCCTTCGGGCGGCTGTGTGTTGAAACTCCGCCGGCACCGCCACCCGCCGACTGCCCCGAACCAGCCGCCTTCGGGCGGCTGTGTGTTGAAACTGTTTGGTCAGTCGCGCAGTATCCAGCATTTTGCCAGCCGCCTTCGGGCGGCTGTGTGTTGAAACCTTTCGTGTGCGAAGCCGCTGAAAAACTCCGATACCAGCCGCCTTCGGGCGGCTGTGTGTTGAAACGATGTAAACGTTTGCAACATATTGAGTACGTGCTTCCAGCCGCCTTCGGGCGGCTGTGTGTTGAAACATGATTGATTATTTTGGTCAAAAGCTGAAAGAAACCAGCCGCCTTCGGGCGGCTGTGTGTTGAAACAACTCTGCTGGCTTTGACATTCCTTATATTGTCAACCAGCCGCCTTCGGGCGGCTGTGTGTTGAAACATAGGGTCGCATCGCATGACTTCGGCGATGTCAAGCCCAGCCGCCTTCGGGCGGCTGTGTGTTGAAACTAGTAATTGATTTAAATTGAATGATGTTTTTTTACCAGCCGCCTTCGGGCGGCTGTGTGTTGAAACTTGGGCTTGGTGTGACGCTAGTTTCCTATGAAGGCCAGCCGCCTTCGGGCGGCTGTGTGTTGAAACAACAATGTGTCGGTCCATGACATTTCCGAATCGCCAGCCGCCTTCGGGCGGCTGTGTGTTGAAACATATGTTCCCAATCAACATTAACATAACCAGTCCCAGCCGCCTTCGGGCGGCTGTGTGTTGAAACTTCGCCCTTGGCGCGGGCGTCGGGGTTGATTTTGCCAGCCGCCTTCGGGCGGCTGTGTGTTGAAACATTTGAAATGAATTCGTTGAACATGTGATAACCAACCAGCCGCCTTCGGGCGGCTGTGTGTTGAAACTTCGATACCCTTGTTTGCCGCCGCTTCGCCGTCCCAGCCGCCTTCGGGCGGCTGTGTGTTGAAACGCCTATCTGCCGTACAAACAGCGGATCGGACAAACCAGCCGCCTTCGGGCGGCTGTGTGTTGAAACCATTTAGAATCAAGAGGATACCCTTGGACCAAACCCCAGCCGCCTTCGGGCGGCTGTGTGTTGAAACCCGTCTTACCGCCGTCGGATGACGCGAATCCCGAACCAGCCGCCTTCGGGCGGCTGTGTGTTGAAACCGTACCGACAGTGGAGAGCCGTATGACGCTGATCCAGCCGCCTTCGGGCGGCTGTGTGTTGAAACCTTATCATACTCAGCCTTTTTCGCCGGATTAAGCCAGCCGCCTTCGGGCGGCTGTGTGTTGAAACTCTATATAAACGCCTTTTAAACGATCTTTAGAAGCCAGCCGCCTTCGGGCGGCTGTGTGTTGAAACGCCTTTGCCAAAATCGGCTCGCCGCGGCGCGAATCCCAGCCGCCTTCGGGCGGCTGTGTGTTGAAACTCAAAAAACCAGGTACGGGACATCTCGTTATCCGGCCAGCCGCCTTCGGGCGGCTGTGTGTTGAAACGAAACGACGTCGGAAAAACGGGCAAGTCCGCTCATCCAGCCGCCTTCGGGCGGCTGTGTGTTGAAACACTACACCGGACAGGAGTGCGTTGACGGGCGAACCAGCCGCCTTCGGGCGGCTGTGTGTTGAAACATTGAAACAGACTCGTCACGCAAACGCGGCGACCCCAGCCGCCTTCGGGCGGCTGTGTGTTGAAACCAGTTGTCCCCCTTATCTAACAGGGGGGGAGCACCAGCCGCCTTCGGGCGGCTGTGTGTTGAAACCGTCTATCAGGCGGGGATGTTGGGTTATCAGGATCCAGCCGCCTTCGGGCGGCTGTGTGTTGAAACGCCTTTGGTGTGGACGTGGTAGGCGATGACGGCGCCAGCCGCCTTCGGGCGGCTGTGTGTTGAAACAAAGGTTTGCAGCCATGTTTCAAGCTGCTGTATACCCAGCCGCCTTCGGGCGGCTGTGTGTTGAAACATAGCCCATTGCACGCTGATACAGTCGGTCAGCCCAGCCGCCTTCGGGCGGCTGTGTGTTGAAACCCCGTTTTGACGCAGCTTGCGGCGCTGTTTGCGGCCCAGCCGCCTTCGGGCGGCTGTGTGTTGAAACGACCGCAAAGGCAAACCGAGCCGCCGACGATTTGGCCAGCCGCCTTCGGGCGGCTGTGTGTTGAAACATCGTCATCCAAATCGCAACCCCATCCAGCATCCCAGCCGCCTTCGGGCGGCTGTGTGTTGAAACAATCTCATAGCCGCCGTATTGGTAATAGTCAACACCAGCCGCCTTCGGGCGGCTGTGTGTTGAAACCAGCTACCAATCGGCGAAGTGGAAAAACTCGGCGCCAGCCGCCTTCGGGCGGCTGTGTGTTGAAACGGAGAAAGAACAATGCCGCGCCGCCTGAAAACACCAGCCGCCTTCGGGCGGCTGTGTGTTGAAACACGGAGGACTTGCCAAAGCTGACGCAGATTTTTACCAGCCGCCTTCGGGCGGCTGTGTGTTGAAACTTTTGCCCCTGTTTGGATATTCTGGGCTTTCCTTCCAGCCGCCTTCGGGCGGCTGTGTGTTGAAACCAATTAGGAGGAATGTTCCATAGTAGAACACGACCAGCCGCCTTCGGGCGGCTGTGTGTTGAAACGTGAGCACCGCACCCGCAGACTTCAAGCCAATGCCCAGCCGCCTTCGGGCGGCTGTGTGTTGAAACTATCCGTACTTAGCTGCACATTGGACTTACGCTAACCCAGCCGCCTTCGGGCGGCTGTGTGTTGAAACTTTGGATTTTGGGGTTGCTGTGATTCTCAAAACCCAGCCGCCTTCGGGCGGCTGTGTGTTGAAACAATCTCCGAACATCACAAAATTTTCGGTCACGCACCAGCCGCCTTCGGGCGGCTGTGTGTTGAAACACGATGGTGTATAACTATGTTCCTTAACAATCTGGCCAGCCGCCTTCGGGCGGCTGTGTGTTGAAACAAGAGTGCGCTCCAGTACGTCCTAATAAGTCCGCTGCCAGCCGCCTTCGGGCGGCTGTGTGTTGAAACTGTTGTCATGGCTTAATTTGTAAGGTACTTTTCCCAGCCGCCTTCGGGCGGCTGTGTGTTGAAACAAGCTGTTTTAACGAGAAAAACGGATATTCCATAGCCAGCCGCCTTCGGGCGGCTGTGTGTTGAAACAAAAATTTGGTTTCCCACTAAGTAACTTTTCAGGGCCCAGCCGCCTTCGGGCGGCTGTGTGTTGAAACAAATGGTGGCTGAAGAAAGCGCGTAAGGATATACCCAGCCGCCTTCGGGCGGCTGTGTGTTGAAACCTCGCCCTGATCTGAAACCAAATTCTACGCTCGCACCAGCCGCCTTCGGGCGGCTGTGTGTTGAAACTATAATCAACTGAAAGAATTAATATTTTTGCAGCCCAGCCGCCTTCGGGCGGCTGTGTGTTGAAACGCATACGGGACAGGATGTCTTTGATGTCTTGCCCAGCCGCCTTCGGGCGGCTGTGTGTTGAAACGTTATACTGCCATGTAGAGCCGTTAAAAACGGGGCCAGCCGCCTTCGGGCGGCTGTGTGTTGAAACATTCAAAGCAGCCTGACCGCTCAAAACGATATTCCCAGCCGCCTTCGGGCGGCTGTGTGTTGAAACGAGTTTGATCCTGTGAAAGCATTGCAATTACAACCCAGCCGCCTTCGGGCGGCTGTGTGTTGAAACTTACGATCGTAATGCACCATCACATCGCCTTTTTCCAGCCGCCTTCGGGCGGCTGTGTGTTGAAACCAATTCAAGTTTTCCTCTAACCCCACCTGTAGCATCCAGCCGCCTTCGGGCGGCTGTGTGTTGAAACAGTTGAGCCTGTCTCTAAGCCTGCCGCAACTGAGACCAGCCGCCTTCGGGCGGCTGTGTGTTGAAACGCTCCCGTTTGACGCTGAAATTGATATTGAAGTTCCAGCCGCCTTCGGGCGGCTGTGTGTTGAAACAAATGCCCGCCGATTTAATAGGTTTGCTCGGTCCCAGCCGCCTTCGGGCGGCTGTGTGTTGAAACTCCAGATACTGTTTGCTCCCAATGGTATGCCTATCCAGCCGCCTTCGGGCGGCTATGTGTTGAAACAAATCCGACATCCTACTGCTCAAACAAAAAGGTTCCAGCCGCCTTCGGGCGGCTGTGTGTTGAAACAGCTCCTCCGACATGGGTACAATATGCTGAAAGCCAGCCGCCTTCGGGCGGCTGTGTGTTGAAACCACATCCTTAAGCAGATAGGCGATGTCGTCGTAACCAGCCGCCTTCGGGCGGCTGTGTGTTGAAACGGTCTCGCATACGCGCGGAGTCGCGCCGATGGCGCCAGCCGCCTTCGGGCGGCTGTGTGTTGAAACCTCTTTTGTTTTAATCATGAGCCACATCCCGTTCCCAGCCGCCTTCGGGCGGCTGTGTGTTGAAACCAAGACGGTGGAGGCATCGAGATTTTAGATGCTGCCAGCCGCCTTCGGGCGGCTGTGTGTTGAAACCGAACATCACAAAAATTTCGGTCTCACGTATGCCCAGCCGCCTTCGGGCGGCTGTGTGTTGAAACCGGCTAGAGTTTGAATTTGTTATTATAGTGGATTAAATTTAAATCAGGACAAGGCGACGAAGCCGCAGACAGTACAAATAGTACGGCAAGGCGAGGCAACGCCGTACTGGTTTAAATTTAATCCACTATATGTTTTTTACCAGCCGCCTTCGGGCGGCTGTGTGTTGAAACCTCTTCATAGTCCTTATTATTGCTTTTACAATTTCCAGCCGCCTTCGGGCGGCTGTGTGTTGAAACCAAAGAGAACAATCAACTACATCTTCAGACAAATCCAGCCGCCTTCGGGCGGCTGTGTGTTGAAACTAATCAAACACGCCCAAGAGGCGGCAAAGAAAGCCCCAGCCGCCTTCGGGCGGCTGTGTGTTGAAACAAAGAATCTTTGGAAGAAAAGATACATTGTACCGCTCCAGCCGCCTTCGGGCGGCTGTGTGTTGAAACTGTGTCTCAGCGGAGGCGCGACTGCCCATTCGGTCCAGCCGCCTTCGGGCGGCTGTGTGTTGAAACCGCAGTATCGCCAATAACCAACAGAGAATAATGACCAGCCGCCTTCGGGCGGCTGTGTGTTGAAACATGTCTTCCCCTAGTTTTCGTAAACTCGTTTTTCCAGCCGCCTTCGGGCGGCTGTGTGTTGAAACTAATCAAACACGCCCAAGAGGCGGCAAAGAAAGCCCCAGCCGCCTTCGGGCGGCTGTGTGTTGAAACCGGGCTTGCAGGTGTACATATTCCGCCGCGTTTCCCAGCCGCCTTCGGGCGGCTGTGTGTTGAAACCACGGCGTGCCGATTGAGTATTGCCCAGAGTGGGCCAGCCGCCTTCGGTCGGCTGTGTGTTGAAACGGTTCAGACGGAGAAACCCGCGTCCCGTGCCGGTCCAGCCGCCTTCGGGCGGCTGTGTGTTGAAACTTTCTAACCCTGCCGGGTACGTCCCGCAGGGGGTGCCAGCCGCCTTCGGGCGGCTGTGTGTTGAAACAAACAGGCTTGATACTGGCGCGTCATGGTCTTTCCCAGCCGCCTTCGGGCGGCTGTGTGTTGAAACCAGCTCTTTAGAAAACAGGCATAGACCATAAAAGCCAGCCGCCTTCGGGCGGCTGTGTGTTGAAACATTTCAGAGGTGTCTTCTTGCACCATATGAGCCGTCCAGCCGCCTTCGGGCGGCTGTGTGTTGAAACCATGACTATCAGAAAAAGTGTAGCCGCCGTGTGCCCAGCCGCCTTCGGGCGGCTGTGTGTTGAAACCAGGTCGGCGGTTTTGGTGCGCACGTTTTCCAGCTCCAGCCGCCTTCGGGCGGCTGTGTGTTGAAACAAGGAAAAATCGGTTGTCGGTTTCGCGCCTGAATTCCAGCCGCCTTCGGGCGGCTGTGTGTTGAAACCAGCCAAAAGAGACTGAGGAGATTTTGGTTATGAACCAGCCGCCTTCGGGCGGCTGTGTGTTGAAACTGCTTCGGTCGCTGTCTTGGCTTTGTTGATGTAGCCAGCCGCCTTCAGGCGGCTGTGTGTTGAAACAAAGACTGGCTGAAAGAATTGGGTTGTCCTGACGCCCAGCCGCCTTCAGGCGGCTGTGTGTTGAAACTAAAATATGACGCCTAACCATAGGCATATCGGGGCCAGCCGCCTTCAGGCGGCTATATATCAGTACAACTCAGAGATTTCTTACAACAAAGGTCGTCTGAAAACCTTATCAATCGGTTTTCAGACGACCTTTTTCAGCCATCAACATAAGCCCGATACTTTGGAATAGGCTATGGGCATCAGACAGATAGGTCAGCCGATTCGGGCATCAGAATTTCACACCTTTATGCAAGGCTACGATGCCTGCACTCATATTATGGTAATCAACGCTGTCGAAACCGGCATCCAGCATCATTTGTTTCAATGTTTCCTGGTCGGGGTGCATGCGGATGGATTCTGCCAGATATTGATAGCTGTCTGCGTCTTTGGCAATAAGTTTGCCCATGACCGGCAGCAGTTTGAAGGAATACAAATCGTATGCGCCTTCCAGTGGCTTGTAGACTTTGGAAAATTCCAATACCAAGAGCGTTCCGCCCGGTTTGAGCACGCGGTACATTTCTTTGAGCGCGGCATCTTTGTGGGTCATGTTGCGCAAACCGAAAGCAACGGAAACCAGATTGAAGTAGTTGTCGGGAAACGGCAATTTTTCGGCATCGGCCAGCGATACGGGCAGAATCAAACCTTCATTCAGCAGTCTGTCTCTGCCCACTGTCAGCATGGATGAGTTGATATCAGTCAGCCATACTTCGCCCTCTTTCCCCACACGCTTAGCCCAGCCGCGCGACAGGTCGCCGGTACCGCCGGCGATATCCAGCACTTTATCGCCCTTTTTCAGACGGGCGGTATTGATGGTGAAATGTTTCCAAACGCGGTGCAGGCCGGCAGACATGACATCGTTCATGATGTCGTAGTTTTTGGCTACGGAATGGAACACTTCGGCCACTTTACCTGCCTTTTCTTCTTCGTTTACGGTAGTGAAACCGAAATGGGTTTTGTGGTCGCTCATAGAGGTGCTTTCCTAAAATAATCTGAAATCAATATGGTTCAAACGGTATTTCGATTTTCAGACGACCTTGCTCTAGGGGTCGTCTGAAAGTTTAATCATTGAGAGGCAAACCTGTCTTTCAATTTGTTCATGGCTATGCCGAATGCTGAAATTTCATCTCTGAAGGTGATGGTGTTTTTATCATCATTCACGATATGCTTTTTGCGGACCGGCTTAGCGTAGTCTATCAAATGGATGGCTAAATAATCTTTTTTATTCAGGTAACAACGCAACTTGCCCCCCGTGTAGTGGCATTGTACCCTCAAGACCGTATCTTTCCAGTCGATTTTGTTTGACATCCGACAGGCTGATATATTTTTTCAAGCGAGGAACAGAGCCTGCTTTGCCGACATCCTGCTGTCCGTCACAATGCCGCTTCAAAAAGAACAAACACACTCAGTAATCAATGATGTCCGCCACAACCGCCGCTGCCGCAGGAATGCTTTTTACCGGCAACAAGGTCGGCGGCACTCGGTATTCTGGAGGCTCCGGCTTCTTTTAACCTGCGGAGATAATCCTGCCAAAGCGCATCATAACCGTAAGCCAATTTGTAAAGATAAGCCCAGTCATACAAACCGCTATTGTGGCCGTCTGAAAAAGTAATTTTGAGCGCATACTGACCGACAGGGTCCAAATCAGAAATCGTGACTTCCGCTTTACCTGTCTGCAAGACATCTTGTCCCGCACCATGTCCGCGCACTTCGGCACTGGGAGAATAAACGCGGAGAAATTCGGCAGGAAGGGTTTTACGTTCGCCGCGATAAACCAAAACCAAAGCCGATCGGTCATGTTGCAAACGGATTTCTTCAGGAATGTTGTTATCAACTTGGTTCATGTCATACCCCCATTTTCTTTCGCAGCACCGCTACCCAGATTGAAAAAACGCCGCCTAAAAACGCAAACAGCAAGATTAAAATGAGCGCAAAACGGGTCAGCTCAATCCGCATCGACATATCCAAGCCCAAATCAAACATTGCCAAAACCACATATATCAGGAAAGAAAGCATCATCAGTCCGATACAGATAAAGGCATAACGCGTATGGGCGGCAATTTTCGGATGACGGATCATTGTTTGAGAAACAAGAAATAAATTTCCACTATTCTAACAGTTTTACGGTTCACCCAAATAATAAAGTATCTTATCCTACCCTGCTTTGTCTTGTTGCGTATAAAGAAGGTCGTCTGAAAACCTGTTTCGGTTTCAGACGACCTTGATTGCCTATTGCCAGATATAAAGTAAGACCGCCTTATCGTTTTCTTCTTTCGGCGTTAACCGGACATCATCGCCTTTGTCTCCGGTAACCCGTACCACCATACCGCCGATCTGACGCTCCATGACTTCGAGTTTCGCTTTGCCGCGTTGGCGGTAAACATACTCCTCACATTCCCGCTGACACCAAAAATCCTTCCAATGAATGAAATATTTCTTACCCGATTCAACCGCCAATTTCTCGCCACCTTTAACAATAAAGTAAGGATAATCAGGCTTTTTCGTTCGGAAAGTCCATTCGGCTTTTTCAGATTTGCCATTGCGCTCATACTCGAATACGGCACGATACGCGGTATCGTATTCCAAAGGCGACAGAGGAAATAAGGCAAATTGATGATCGGAAAACGTTTGATTCGGATCGTTGCTTGCCGTCAGCACCTTAACCTTCTCTATCTCGGATTTGCCCTGATAAAGCTTGAACGACCGCATTTTGATTTTTCCGGCAGATTCCGAAAAAGCGATGCTGACTGGGTTGCCGGTAAATTCGTGTCCCGGCATGGGATCGGGGTGTTCGCCATGGAAATCCGGCATGGCAAAATCACCTTGCGGATAAACGACATATAAGAACTCGCGTTGCGCCTTGACTTCGTCCGCATAAACAATGGCGTTGTTGTTGCAGGCATTTTGATAATAACGCCGCCCCGGTTCAGGATAAACCCTGCCCAAACCGCAATAAAAATTAAACTGATGATTTCCCTGATTGATGGCGACCGATATGCGCCCATCACGATGCTCAAATGCCGCACCGGCTTCATCAATGCCCTGTTCCAACAGAGAGAAGCGGTGATAAATAGCGGTCATCAAACCGTCAATTTGCTGCTGAACCGGCAAATTGGTATCCATATCTTCAGGATACGGATAAAAACCGGTGGTGATATTTTCATGTACGCCATCATAAAGATAACCGACCTTGCGGGCGCGTTCATTCGGGCGGTAACCGGTAAAAAACGGATTGCTGCGATGACGTTCGTCATGACCGTCTTCAGGGTTCTGCAACAAATAACGCGCATGATTGCGGGCGGACTTTTCTAAAACCGACGAATGCGCCAAAGTCGGCAGCCCCGCGCCTGCACGCAAAAAATTCAGGTAAGCCAATCCGCCGAATGAAGACACGGAAGACCTGTCATGCGGCGACTCAGCATGAATCAGCTCGTCCTGAGAAATTCTATGGTTTTGCTGATAATAAAAAAAACCGAAAGCCGCAGCCAACAGCGCAAGCCAGAAAATGAGATTTTTCATATTGTTATAAATAGATAGTGGATTAAATTTAAATCAGGACAAGGCGACGAAGCCGCAGACAGTACAGATAGTACGGAACCGATTCACTTGGTGCTTCAGCACCTTAGAGAATCGTTCTCTTTGAGCTAAGGCGAGGCAACGCCGTACTGGTTTAAAGTTAATCCACTATAAGTAAGAAGACGGCTAAAGATATGCCCATTTCATTGCCAATCCCGAATCATACAGGATAAAGGTCGTCTGAAAAACCAAAACCCCGACTACAAACCATGTAATCGGGGTCGACATTAAAAAAAGACTTAGTATTGGTATTGATTCTGCTCAGGATATTGGTTCTGCGCCGGGTAGGGATATTGATTCTGTCCGGACATTTGAGGCTGTACTTGTTGGCGGTTGTCGATTCTGCTGCCGGTACGTTCCAATGCCTGACCTGCCTTACCGATACCGTGACCAATACCGCTGACAGAACGCCCGATAATGCGTGAACCGTCTTCCCGAACGCCGTTCCAAGTATTGTGACAGCCTGCCAAAGTCAATAAAACCAGTGCAACAGATAATACTTTCATGATGTGCTCCTATCGTTAGTATAGCCAATCGCAGCTTTAAAACTGCGGGTATGTTCCCATTGACAGTAATCAATCTCAGAGAGTTTATCGATTTTCCTGATTTTACGAGCGCATAACAAAAACAATTGGTAAGAGTCATAAATAGTTTTAGACGACCTTTTGTACATCTGTCCTTAAGATGTCTGAATATGCTCTTGAAGAATCAAACCTCCAAGTTTTTACGCCACAACACCAACAGTTTGCCGATATGCTGAACCAGTTGCGCATCGACGGCTTCGCACAATGCATTGCAAATTTCAACGCGCTCGGCGCGGTCATCGCCGAATACACGGACTTTGATTAACTCATGCGCCGTCAGGGCGGCATCGGTTTCTTTGATAACGGACTCGGTCAAACCTTGCTGTCCCACCATTACAACAGGATGAAGGTGATGGGCGCGGGCTTTCAATTCCAAAATTTCTTTAGTGCTTAATTTATTGTCAGTCATGTTCTAGTGCTTGAAAAGAAAGAATAATGCGGCATTGTACGCGATTTGGCGCAATCTCGGGGGAAAATAACGTACAATACGGCGTTTCTCTAAATCATTAAATAAATTATGGCAGTACGTTCCAAATCATCCAAAGCCTGGCTTCACGAACACGTCAACGATCATTACGTCCACATGGCGCAAAAAGACGGCTATCGCGCCCGCGCCGCATATAAACTGCTGGAAATCAACGAAAAAGACAAATTAATCAAACCCGGCACGGTTTTGGCGGATTTAGGCAGCGCGCCGGGAAGCTGGTCGCAAGTAGCGGCAAAACTGGTCGGCAATTCAGGGCGCGTGTTCGCATTGGATATCCTGCCTATGGATGAAATAGAAGGCGTTTCTTTTATTCAGGGCGACTTCAGGGAAGACAAAGTATTGGCGCAATTTGAAACCCTGCTGGACGCCCGTCCGCTAGACCTTGTAATTTGCGATATGGCACCCAATATGTCGGGTAACGCCGTAACCGACCAAGCACGCAGCTTTTATTTATGCGAACTGGCTTTGGACTTTGCAGTCAATCATTTGAAAACGGGCGGCAGCTTTTTGGTGAAAGTATTTCAGGGAGCGGGCTATCAGGAATATATGGCAGCCATGCGCAAAATCTTCGGAACAGTGCAGACGCGCAAGCCCGAAGCATCACGCAATCGTTCCAGTGAGATTTATTTATTAGGGAAAAATAAACGCTGACAATACAGACAGCGTGTTTTAAAATCTTCCTTTCGTTTATCTTAATATCATGGAGTCTGGCTAAGTGGGGAATACCTTTAAGTCAATCCTGCTATGGGTTGCTTTGTGCGTCGGTTTGATGGCCGCGTTCAACGCACTGACCAGCAAGCAGGAAAACAAGCAGCAAATCGAATACTCTCAATTTATCCAACAGGTAAACAACGGTGAAGTGAGCAACGTCAAAATCGAAGGCTCCGCTATCATCGGTTATCTGATTAAAGGCGAACGCACCGACAAAACCACTTTCTTTACCAATGCGCCTTTAGACGATAGTTTGGTCAAAACACTTCTTGACAACAAAGTCCGTGTCAACGTTATACCTGAAGAAAAACCGAGTATCCTTACCAGCCTGTTTTTCAGCCTGCTACCGGTAATGCTGTTGATTGGCGCATGGTTCTACTTCATGCGTATGCAGAGTGGTGGCGGCGGCAAAGGCGGCGCATTCTCTTTCGGTAAAAGCCGCGCCCGCCTAATGGACAAAGAAACCAATAAAGTTACCTTTGCCGATGTTGCCGGTTGTGATGAAGTAAAAGAAGAAGTACAAGAAATCGTTGATTATCTGAAATCCCCCAACCGCTATCAAAGTTTGGGTGGTCGCGTTCCGCACGGCATTTTGCTGGCAGGCAGCCCGGGTACCGGTAAAACTTTGCTGGCAAAAGCCATCGCAGGCGAAGCCGGTGTGCCGTTCTTCAGCATTTCAGGCTCCGACTTTGTTGAAATGTTCGTCGGCGTCGGTGCAAGCCGCGTGCGCGATATGTTTGAACAAGCGAAGAAAAACGCCCCTTGTATCATTTTCATTGACGAAATCGATGCTGTCGGCCGTCAACGTGGTGCCGGCTTGGGCGGTAGCAACGACGAACGCGAACAAACCTTGAACCAGCTTTTGGTCGAAATGGACGGCTTTGAAAGCAATCATACCGTTATCGTCATTGCCGCAACCAACCGTCCCGACGTACTGGATCCGGCATTGCAACGTCCCGGCCGCTTCGACCGTCAGGTTGTTGTTCCGCTGCCCGATATCCGCGGTCGCGAGCAAATCCTGAAAGTCCATGCGAAAAAAGTACCTTTGGACGAATCCGTAGATTTGACATCATTGGCACGCGGCACACCCGGCTTCTCCGGTGCGGATTTGGCCAACTTGGTCAATGAAGCCGCCCTGTTTGCAGGACGCCGCAACAAAATCAAAGTCGACCAAAGCGATTTTGAAGATGCTAAAGACAAAATCTATATGGGTCCCGAACGCCGCAGCATGGTGATGCACGAAGACGAAAAACGTGCGACTGCCTACCATGAAGCAGGTCATGCGATTGTTGCCGAAAGCCTGCCGTTTACCGACCCGGTTCACAAAGTGACCATCATGCCGCGTGGTCGTGCGCTCGGTTTGACTTGGCAGCTCCCCGAACGCGACCGTATCAGCATGTATAAAGACCAAATGCTGAGCCAATTGTCGATTCTGTTTGGCGGACGCATTGCCGAAGACATCTTCGTCGGCCGTATTTCTACCGGCGCATCCAACGATTTCGAACGTGCCACCCAAATGGCGCGCGAGATGGTTACCCGTTACGGCATGAGCGATAAAATGGGCGTGATGGTTTATACGGAAAACGAAGACGAAGTATTCTTAGGACGCAGCATTACCCGTTCTCAAAATATTTCCGAAAAAACCCAACAAGACATCGACGCAGAAATTCGCCGCATCTTGGACGAGCAGTATCAAGTAGCCTACAAAATCCTTGATGAAAACCGCGACAAGATGGAAATCATGTGTAAAGCCTTGATGGATTGGGAAACCATAGACCGCGATCAAGTGCTGGAAATTATGGCAGGCAAGCAACCCAGCCCGCCTAAAGACTACAGTCACAATCTGCGTCAGGACAATCCGGAACAACCTGAAACCGAGGCGGTAGCTCAAACTCCGGAAGCAGTCAGTCAGCATGAACCCGCTTCCACAGAAACCGTTCAAGAGCCATCAGATAAAGCCCAAGAGTTATCTGACAAACCGGAAGACCAAGCTTAATCGCACAAGAAAAAACGGCAGCCTAAAAGCTGCCGTTTTTATTATTTGAACCGCCCTATTTCTATGGTTGAACTCATTATAGTGGATTAAATTTAAATCAGGACAAGGAGACGAAGCCGCAGACAGTACAGATAGTACGGCAAGGCGAGGCAACGACGTACTGGTTTAAATTTAATCCACCATAATTAAATCCAAGAGAACACAGCAGCAAAGCTGCAAGCCATAAAATACAGCCAAACCAAAACCTTTTTCATATCCAAGCTCCCCACCGTTTTTAGACGACCTCTGCTATGATTACGCCTTCTGTCTGTACTTCCCTCCTTTTATCATGCCCGCCAACGCCTCCATTCCAGCCTTCGATCCCCTAAGCATCCCCATAACAGGTACCAATCTGATTGAAGCCTCTGCCGGTACGGGCAAAACCTACGGCATTGCGGCTTTGTTCACGCGTTTGGTCGTGCTTGAGCAGATGCCGGTCGAAAGTATTTTGACCGTTACTTTTACCAAAGCGGCGACGGCGGAATTAAAAACCCGTTTGCGCGCGCGTTTGGACGAAGTATTGCAAGCCTTAGAAAGCGTGGAGGATACGGACAATCTTTCAGACGACCTCGCAGCATATTGCCGAGACAATCATCCGGGCGATGTGTTTCTGACCGGTTTGCTCAAACAGGCATTGGCTCAAGAAAGTCGGGCGCGGCTGATTGTCCGCCTCAAAGCCGCCATCGGACAATTCGACAACGCCGCGATTTATACCATTCACGGTTTCTGCCAACGCATTTTGCGCGATTATGCGTTTTTGTGCCGCGCGCCTATGGATGTCGAGTTGACCGAAGACAACCGCGACCGCCTGCTGATTCCTGCCCAAGATTTTTGGCGAGACCGCATCGTCAATCATCCCATCTTAGCGAAGCTGGTATTCCAACGCCGCCAAACGCCGCAAACCATGCTGGCGGCAATACAAAAGTTCGTCAGCCGTCCGTATTTGGTTTTCAGACGACCCGAAACAGACTTAGTCGCCGCGCAGGAAAACTTTCGAAAAACATGGGAAAAAGTGCGTTCCAAACTGGACGCTTTGGAAGAAACATTCTGGCGCATCCGTCCGATATTAAATGGCAACTCATACCAAGAAAAAACATTCAAAACCGTCTTTCTCGAACTCCAATCCGCCGCCCAATCCGATGCCCTTCCTTCTTTTAGCAAAACGACGGCAGACAAGCTGCCCATGTTTGCCGTAGAAGCTTTAGAGTCCAAAGTCAAAAAAGGCAATACGCCTGACGCTGCCGCCTTTGCCGATTTGCAGATATTGGCGAATCTCGGCGCAGATTCGGCTGCCATTGCGAAAGCCGAAGAAGAGACGCTTACCCTGCTCCACCTCGCCCTGCTCGACCATCTTAATGCCAGTCTGAGCGAACAGAAAAAAACCAAACGCGAACGCGGTTTCGACGATTTGCTGCTTGATGTTTATGACGCATTGACCGACAACCCGCAGGCCGATTCACTGGCTCAGACGGTGGCGCAAAACTGGCGCATCGCCTTGATTGACGAATTTCAAGACACCGATCCGCTGCAATACGAGATTTTCCGAAAAATCTTCATCAGCCAAAACAAGCCTTTATTCCTAGTCGGCGACCCGAAACAAGCGATTTACAGCTTTCGCGGCGCCGACATTTACGCCTATCTGCAAGCCGCAGCCGACGCGCAACACAGCTACACGCTGGCGACCAATTACCGCAGCCATGCCAAGCTGATTAACGGCATAGGCGCATTGTTCCGCTGTAAAAACCGCCCTTTCGTCTTGGACGGCATAGACTATACCGAAGTCGGCGCCGCACGTTCCGAAAGCCGGCTTTCGCCGCCCCAAACCGCCATACAGATACGCTGGCTCAACGGCAAAGACGACGAAGTGCTCAACAAAGACATCTTGCGCCGCCGTGCCTCCGAATATTGCGCCGACGAAATCGCCCACACGCTCAACGAAGCTGCCGAAGGTCGTCTGAAATTCAAAGACAGACCGGTCGTTTCGGGCGATATTGCCGTCTTGGTCAGGACGTTTAACGAAGGCGTGATGGTGGCAAAAGCGCTGAAAACGCGCGGCATACAAAGCGTTTTGCTCTCAAGAGAATCGGTTTTCACCGCGCCGGAAGCCCTCGCCCTTGCCGCGCTGTTGGATTATTGGCTCAATCCCGGACAAATCGGCTCGCTGCGCTTTGTCTTATCCGGCACATTGTTCAATTATGACGCGCAAGCCCTGTATCAACTCAACCGCAATGAAGCCGAATTATTAAACTGGATAAACACCGCCGCCGAATCCGTTGCCATTTGGCGGAAAAGCGGGATTTATGCCGCGCTGCAACACTTCTCCTCGTTGCACGGCATCGAAGCCGGACTGCTTGCACGAGGTGACGAGCGCGGCCTCACCAATTTCCATCAGCTTTTAGAGTGCCTCTCCGAAGAAGAAGGACAAAGCCTCAGTCCCGCCGCCCTGCATCAATGGCTCAACGACCAAATCAGCCTGGCGCAAGACCGATCTGTCGGAGAATCAGGACTGTTACGGCTTGAAAGCGACGAAGCACTGGTCAAAATCGTCACCATGCATGCCTCCAAAGGTTTGCAATATCCTTTGGTCTATTGCCCTTTCGTTTGGGACGCGAAAGACATGAAGCCCGCCGATTGGCAAATTCTCCACACCGCCGACCACACCACCGAGCTGCTTGCCAAAACGCAACTCAACGATGAAGACCGAACCCACCTTGCCGACGAAGAAATGGCAGAACGCCTGCGCCTGCTTTACGTCGCGCTGACCCGTGCCGAAGAACAGCTCGTCCTCTATGCCGCCCATTGCGGCGATACCGCCGATTCCCCTTTCGCCTACCTGCTTGAAGGCAGCGCCGACAGCAATCGGGCGGATACCCGCCAAGCCTATGATCAAGAACGCAAAGCAAACAAAGCCATAGGCGAGCTGCAAATGCTGAAAAACAACTGGCTGCGTTTCCTCAAAAATCCGCCCGAACATACCGACTTCAGCTTTTCCGAAGACGCGCCGCAACCCGCTGCCGCGCAAAACCGCCAACTTTCAGACGACCTCTATCAAGCCGCCGTTATCCCCGCCCGCGGATTTCAGTTTATCCGCCATACCAGCTTTACCAGCCTCAGCCGCCAAGTCAAAACCCGAGACGATGAGCGCGAAGAATTACAACCCGCCCTCGACCCCGCTGAAACCGCCGCCGACACAGAAAGGTCGTCTGAAAACACCCTCCCCGTTTCAGACAACCTCCCGAATACCGACATCCACCATTTCCCGCGCGGCACCAACGCTGGCGTCTGCCTGCATGAAATGTTGGAAAAATTCGACTTTGCCCAAAGCGCCGAAAGCCAAAGCAGCCTGATAACTGAAACCTTGACCCGCTATGGCTTCGACCTGCTCTGGGCAGATGCCGTCAAACAAATGCTCGACACCTGCCGCAAAACGCGCCTTTCTGCACAAAGCCTGTCTGAAATCCCGCCCGAACGCCGCCTTCCGGAAATGGGGTTCACCCTCTACACCGAAGACTTTAAGCTCCATGACCTGCGCCGCTGGTTTGCCCACGAAAACAGTTCCTTGCCGCCGGAATGTATCGAAGCCGCAGAAAGATTGGATTTCCAAGATGTACAAGGCTTTCTCAACGGCTTCATCGACATGGTCTGCCAAGATTCAGACGACCTTGTGTGCATCATCGATTACAAATCCAACCATCTGGGCGACAACGCCGAAGCCTATACCCAACAAGCCATGAACGAGGCCGTAGCAGACCACCACTACTACCTGCAAGCGTTCATCTACGCCATCGCCGTAGCCCGCTATTTCAAACTGCGTGGCAAACCGTTACCCAAAATCGCCATCCGATACCTCTTCCTGCGCGGATTGAACGGCACGGATAACGGCATCTGGCAATGGGACTTGGATACCGAATCCTTGGCGCAATGGCTGTAAATGGAATGAAAAAGGTCGTCTGAAAATACACGCGTAAGCGTTTTCAGACGACCTTTGCTTCGTGTTCATGCAATAAACCAGAACCTGCTTACTGTCTTGGTTTATCAGCCTTTTCCTGCTCTGAGTTTCATCCACAAACAAAAAGGTCGTCTGAAATTCCGCTGCCGGTTTCAGACGACCTGAGAAACTCGAATTATTTGCCTGCCGCTTTTTGCAGAAGAGCGTACAACTCGTCTTTCAGTTTCAATTTAGCTTTTTTCAGCTCTTCGATTTCTTCAGCACCGCTGGTAACAGGGTTGTTTACCAAACCGGTAATTTTGTCATCCAGCTCGTTATGCTCGTCAAACAAACGTGCGAAGTGAGCATCTTCTTGTTTTAATTTTGAAATTAAATCGCGATATTCTGGAAACATTTTGTTTTCCTCTTTCGTTGATATGGATAAAACGGCGCAATGCCAAGAAACTGATGGAAATCTCTATAGTTTCATTATAACAAAGCTATCGCTTTTATTCAGCCTTTTTTATCAGGCTGAGTCTGAACGATATCAAACTCATTCGTTCGTAGAACAGCTTTTAAATATCCTTGTTTTGACACAATATAAAGAAAGTAACAAGACATTATTTTCTCAATATTTATCAATACACTGCATAAAACCCGATTAAGCCGCAATCCAAATATAGTGGATTAACTTTAAACCAAGACGGCGTTGCCTCGCCTTGCCGTACTATCTGTACTGTCTGCGGCTTCGTCGCCTTGTCCTGATTTAAATTTAATCCACTATATATAATGGGTTTCAACGATACGTTAGCTATAAAAGGTCGTCTGAACTAAGAAAAGCTTTTTTTCAGACGACCTTTCTAATGACTCTCGGGATGCGTTATCAATAAAGTGAAAGTTTAACGAAGGCCGTCTGAACAACATAATGATTTCAGACGACCTATTCTCTTCCCATTATTCAAATAAAACGTCTATTCCGTCTTCACCCAACTCCAATTTTGCATGTTCAGGCATATGTCCTGCGATTTGCTGCCATTGCAAAAAGCTTTGCGCAATGGCAGGCATGACTTGGCGGTTGAGCAAATGGTCGATATTGCGCGCACCGCTGTCGCCGGTGGTGCAAGAATCAGCCAGAAGAGCTGCAAAATCTTCGCTGTAACTGAGGCGTGTTTGATGGGCCTCGTATAGTCTGTCAGCAATTTTGTCCAGCTTCAGTCTGACGATTTGAGCCAATGCCTCTTTTTCCAACGGACGATAAGGAACAACCTGCATACGCGCCAACAGCGCGGCTTGGAAATGTTCTGTCAGTATCGGACGAATCGCTTCTGCCAACTCTTCCAAACTGAACTCAGGTGTTTCATCGGTTTCAACAGGGTCGTCTGAAACGCCGGCGTTTTCAGACAAGCTATCCGGCATTTGTGCAGAAAGTTCGACCTCAGTGTCCACAATCTGCTCTTGCGCGTTTTGCTCTTTACCTTCTTCTGCAACAGCTTCTTCCGTTTCTTCAGGCTCTTGCGGTTTCAGCAATTGGGTCAATTCGTTCGCACCCAAGTTTGACGTCATCAGGATAACGGTATTTTTAAAATCGATTTCCCGACCTTCGCCGTCACGCATCATGCCTTTGTCGAATACTTGGTAGAAGAGATTGAGAATGTCTTTATGGGCTTTCTCTACTTCGTCCAGTAATACGACGCTGTAAGGTTTCTGACGTACTGCTTCGGTCAAAACGCCGCCTTCGCCATAACCGACATAACCCGGAGGCGAACCTTTAAGCTGGGAAACGGTATGTGCTTCGCGGTATTCGGACAGGTTGATGGTAATCAGCGATTTTTCGCCGCCGAACAGTGCATCTGCCAAAGCCAGCGCCGTTTCTGTTTTACCTACGCCGGACGGACCGTTCAACAGGAATACGCCCAATGGGGAATCGTTGGTTTTCAAACCGGCTTTAGCGGCTCTCAAACTTTGCGCGATAGCATGAATGGCTTCACTTTGCCCAACCACGCGTTTCTCAAGCAAACTTTCCAGTTGCAGCAGATTTGCCAATTCGTCTTTGAGAACGCTGCCTGCGGGGACACCCGTCCAGTCGGCAATAATATCGGCAATCACGGTCTCATCAACGCTGGTGAAAATCAGCGGTTTTCCGGCGACAACAGCATCAAGCTGTTGCTGTTTCTCGGTTAGGCTATGTTGCGCTGCTTGCCGCTCTTCAGAAGTCAATTCTGTATTCTTGGCAGCTTCCATCAAGGATTGGATTTCATCCGCCAATTGTTTTTCTTCCTGATATCGGCGGTTCATTTCTTCGCGCTCTTCATTCAACTGGGCAATCTCTTGCTCAACTTGTCGAATGTTATCTTGCTGCGATGCATTCAGACGACCTAATTGCTTGTCGGCATCCAATGCTTCCAGTTCGCGCTGCAGTGAAGAAATTTGGGCATCCATCAAACCGAAAATATGAGGCACGGTATCCAAACTCATACGGACGCGTGCGGCTGCCGTATCCAACAAATCTACGGCTTTGTCCGGCAGTTGGCGACCAGTAATATATTTTCGGGAAAGTTGTACGGCTGCGATGACGGCGGAGTCCTGAATATGGACTTTATGGTAAGCGGCATAACGTTGCTTCAAACCGCGGAGCATTGTGAACGCAGCCTCATCATCGGGTTCGTCAACCTTGACCATTTGGAAACGGCGTTCCAACGCGGCGTCTTTTTCAAAATATTGTTTGTATTCGCTCCAGGTTGTCGCTGCGATAGTACGTAATTCACCCCGCGCCAAAGCTGGTTTTAAGAGGTTGGCAGCATCTGCACCACCCGCGCTGTTTCCGGCACCGATTAACGTATGTGCTTCGTCGATAAATAATAAAACGGGTTCTTCAGAATTCTGAACAGCCTCGATGACATTGCGCAGGCGTTGTTCAAATTCGCCTTTCACACCTGCTCCCGCTTGCAGAAGACCTAAGTCCAACACCAATACTTGGGTGTTTTCCAATATCTTAGGCACCTCGCCCGAAGCGATTTTCAATGCCAGACCTTCTACCAATGCAGTTTTACCGACACCCGGTTCGCCAACCAAAATAGGGTTGTTTTTGCGGCGACGCGATAAAATATCCATCATTTGACGGATTTCGGTTTCGCGTCCAAATACAGGGTCAATACCGCCCTGAGCGGCTTTTTCAGTTAAATTAACGGTAAAACGTGCAAGCGCATCGTTTTGTCCTGCAGTGCCGGTTTGTTGGGGTTTAGATTCCGCTGAAACTGTATTTTGACTTTCTTCTGAAGCCGGCTGCGCAAATGTATTATTCTCGCCTTCGATAGAAACTTCGTCCAACCAAGTTTTCAGACGACCTATCTGTGTTTCAGTCAGGCTTAATAAGGGCCATGCTTCCTGCGTCATCAGACGGTAAGGAGATTTCAGCAATGCCTGATACAGGTAAGCCGAACGGATTCCAGATGCACCTTCATCACTTGCCAGCAACCATGCATCTGACAATAAACTAATCAATGATTTAGACAAAGAGGGGTTGCCACGAACATTGTGTGGCAGTTTGTCCATTGTACTCAGCAAAGGATTCCAAATATTTTCTAAATCAATTTCGTAACGCCTCAGCAAGGCATTAACGTCTCCATCCCCTAGTTCGAGTAATTTAATAAATAAATGGTCAACCGTAATTTCGGCATGACCTCGTGTTTGACATAAGCCGGCTGCAGCTTCCATCGCCTGCTGACAATGCGTGTTCAGACGACGTAATAATAATGCTTGATCATGTGCAGACATTTGATATCCCTGATGTAAAAATGTGTTATAAAAAAGTGCTACCTTTATCAGGCAGCACTTTATGTGGATTATTAAGCGCGGCTTTCGTTCCAGCTGTCGGAATGAATGATGTTTCCGTCTTTATAAGTCCAAGTGATTTTTTCGTAACGCAATTCAACGCGTTCCAAGTGATTGTAACGTTCGCGAGCAGGATCTTTGATGTTGTGCATTACAGGACCTACTGCTACAACTTTAACGTTGTCCAGTTTGGTATTGAAATACTCTTTCTCTTGACCGGAAGCGTCAATTTGATACCACTTGATCTCTACTTCTTTCAAAGTTTGACCAGTTGTTACTGCTTTGTACAGGTATGGTGAAGAAGCATCGTATTCTTTGAACAATACGATAGGTTCGTGAACGCGAGTACCTGTCAGTTTGCCAGTATTGGCATCCGTAGGAATACGGACATTGTGCAGAAACTCAACGATTTCAACGCTGTCTTCGCGACCATTGACGTCAACAGAACCTTTAATAACGGAACCGCCGTCGTCTTTCAACCACATATAAGCAGGAATTGCCATATTTTTACTCCTTAGTTTTATTGAAAACGCTTTAAGTTGTGATGCTTAAAGCAACTTGTGCTGCATTAGAGTTACTGTTTTACAGCCGGAATCAGTATGATCTCAACCCTACGGTTTTTAGCCTTACCTTCTTCCGTCTGATTATCTGCAATAGGCTTGGTATCACCCAATCCTTTAACCTCAAACCGACTCTCCGGAACATTAGAAGAGATAACCAACCAATCTTTGACCGATTGAGCACGCTTTTCTGATAACTGCTGATTAGAAACAGGATTTCCAACATTATCAGTATGTCCTTCAACTAAAATTCGTGTATCAGGATGTGACTCAATTGCTTTTAATGCACCAATCAATGCTTTATTGGCATTATTTTTTAGTTCAAACTGACCTGTTTCAAACAAAGCCAAGCTGTCTAAAGTAATAACTACAGGTTTCACAGGTTCCGGTTTTATCGGTTTTGGAGGTGGAGGATCTTTCGGCATTAAGGCTTTTAACTTTGGAATATATAAATCCGCACGATATAACCCTAATCCTAAATGTGCCGGCACACCCTCATCACGGTATTTCTCAAGCAATTGCAAATCCTGCTTTAGCAATACCAAATGTTGTTGCCGCTCATTTGAATTTTCCTCAGACCGAACATTTTCTATATGCCGACTGATTTGTTCTATTAAACGGCTATTGTTTTTCATAGAGAAAAACGAAGCAGATAAAAAACCTAATGCACAAACAGATAATACTTTAAAAAGTATATCAATAGCATGATTTTTATGATAAACGGTATATTTATCTGACAATTCGGTATGAATATATTGAAATTGATTACCTTGATAATTATTAAAAGAATGGATTAACCCTTGTGTATTCTTAGAAATATAAGTTGCCCATACTGATTTGGCTTGGCAGTCTCCATCGTCAACTACGCTTAAGCTACGTACATCGACATATTCCCATCCCCCGTCTGTACGATTCAACAATTGCTCCTCGACGCAATTGAGTGCCTCGATCAGCCATATATATTGACAACCGTTTGATTGTTTATTTTGCTGTAAAAACTCAATAGACAAACTTTCTTTAAAATCAGTAAAAAACTGATTAATATTTAACACATTCCATCTGCCTTGAGTTTTTAAGGCAAAAAATAGCTCTCTTTTATCTGAAGATTCTTTGAAAAGAAAGGGGGCACGAATAACAAAACTTACAGGTATAGATATACCCATCTTTTTTTGCAAAAACAATATATTGCGCAACCACCCCCGCATAACCATAGATACATCGGCATTTATGGCGGGAGACAACACCAGCTCTATGCTGAGTGAGATTTGTTTACGGGCTATATTCTGAAGCAGATTCCAAACTACAGTGTATAAATGTTCTGGATTAAAAATATTTATATATACTGTGTCATCATACCTCTCGACTAAATTCGACATCTTCACTGCAGAATCAGGCATACGTAAAACGTAACGCCCAGTAAATCCAGTATTATTTAATTCTGTCGCAATTTGCTGCCAAACTTCTGAACCAATACTGATATTTTCCTTGTTCTTACGCTGCCTGATTAACCAAGCACAAAATATAGCAACAATTGACAAAGCTAGAATACCGCCTTTCAGCATCCAACTAGCTTGCCAATATATTGCCAATACATAAAACAGTATAAGCTCAACTACTATAAAAATAATGAAAGACGAGAGCTTTTGATAAGTCATTATGAAATTACTCTAAATTTATAATGCTTGAGTTTGTTCAGCCAAAGTATCCAGATAGTATCCAAATGCAAAATAAGCTACTACTGCAATAACAGAACAACAGATAAATACCCATATCGGACTAATCGTCAGCAAACTCTTAAGAGGCATGCTTTTACGATCAACATAGAATATTTGCCCATCTTGAGTTACCGCATTGCTAGACAACCCGGCAACCATTTTTTTCAAGCTATTTTGTGAATTTTGAAGAGCCATTTCATCTAAAATATAACGTCCCTTGAAGCCCAAATTGATTACACTCAAATATGCCTCAGCGATCAAAGAATTAGTACTTCCTGCTTTGCACAGCTTTTCAATTTTGTCGCACAATACATCGCCTGCATTATATGATTGGAAGAAATGTACTTGCATGGGATTCATTTCCCACACTTCCCTATCACTTCCTTGCAGATTCTGCAGTGCAACCTCATCCAAAAGCGCACACTGCGCATAAGAAATCTCTTCAATCTCCTCTGCACTACGACCAGAGCTTGCTAAATTTTTTCTTAAATTTTCTACCAAAGTTTTGCCATACTCATACCATGTTGAGGCATGCTCGGGGCTAAAACCTGCCGATAATGCGGATACGGTCAAAGCAGTATCTCTTAATTCACTTCGAATCAATGGATTATGGTTCATATTAAATACTCACTACTGCAAATAAGCTTAAATGTAAATTGGGTATAGATGTTGGAACGTAAATACTACATACCTGCGATTGCATCATTCTTGAAAATGCCACATGCCGTTTGTCTAATCTGAAGTAAACATTATCCATTCGGAACGGCAAACCAGGAGGAGTTTGATTCAACAACTGCAAAGGCACTCCCATTACTGCCGTATTGATAACGCGCTCCACATCTTCAGGCGCACCAATTTTGCTAACCAATGGCAATTGCTTCTGCAATTCAGCAAAAACAACAGAATCAGAATGTGCCGATATATAAAACTCCGCATTATCATCAATCCTGCTGTCAAATATCTGAGCACGCCAGTGTGTAGATTTTGTATGTTCTAACGACAATTCGATGACAGGCGATGGAATGACTTCATCTAACAGACTGCGGATTTTCAACTCCAAACGGTTGAAGGTTCCAAACAGATCAAAATGATCGTATGGTTCCATCTCATTAACTGATTCACTCACTCTGAATGTGTACAACATACCAAGCAGACGCACTAAGAGCTTATAAAGCTCCTCTGGATGTTGCTGCGGATAATCATTCAAATGTTTCAATTCAGGATAAATCGTATTTAATCCATGCAAGAACCAAAACAATGTCGAGTCAGATACAGAAAAATCGACCGTATTTTCACTACGCGCCCGGCGGCGGGCAGATAAGTTATCTATACGGGACAACACCAGCAAAGTGATTCTATTCAGACATGAAAGTAAAACTTCCGAACCTGTAATCGACAATAATGGAGGGATGTAGTCTTTAGACCAAATCAATGCCCCATTCTCGTTTTTCTCCACTACGCCGATGGGGCATGTAATGTAATCGTCATTATCCTCGAAATCAAAACGAATTTGTAAATTTAATTGCTCAACGGCAAGTTCTGCCTCCTCAGCGGAAAATAAATCCTCAACTTGCTCAAACTTTTTCACAAACCGTCTGGGGGTATTTCCAGCCCCGTTTTCATCCACCAAATTCGGTACATGCGCTTGATAAACTGGGAGAGCCAGCAACACTGTATTTCTTGCTCTCATAGGCAGGCTATTGATGTCACGAACTTCAACAGAGCCACTGCCCGACTGCAAATCAATCAAGGTTCCGTCCGGCAGGCAGGCCTGAAGTTCATTCAATTTAATTTTTCCTAACTCAAGTGTCTGCTGATCGAACTCGCAACGAAAACATCCCCACTTGAATTCGCCCATCAATCTTATTACTGTTGCATAAATGTAACTATTAAAAACGTTCTGCTGTTGGAAGTGCTGAGGAGAGAGCAAGACACCCTCTTCCCATAATGGTTTATGAAATTTCACTGTTTATACCTTTTAAATACCTTTTGTCAGATAAATTTTGAATGCAATAGACAACAGTATACCTAACATTTATACTATTTAGATAGAAATATATCCAAATTTAGTATTTATATTTCATTTTGAACAAAAGATTCCCCCTTCAACACATAACAGAGAATAGGATTAGCCGTGAGCAAAAGTTTCCAAAACGAAGTTCCACCTTCACGTATCAATATCAAACTAGACCTCCATACCGGAGGCGCACAGAAAAAAGTCGAGCTTCCGCTCAAGCTTTTAGTCACTGGTGATTACAGCAATGGCCAAGACAAACGCGACCTTGCCGAAAAAGAAAAAGTCAATATCAACAAAAACAACTTTGACTCCGTATTATCTGACTTCAACCCCAAAGCCAACCTGACTGTGAAAAACACCCTCTCCCCAGCCGCTGGCGAGATGAACATCAATTTGAATTTCAAATCTATGCGGGATTTCCATCCGGAACAAATTGCACAAAATGTTCCCGAGCTGCGTGCTTTATTGGCTATGCGCAACCTGCTCCGTGATTTGAAATCCAACCTATTGGACGATTCGGCATTCCGTCGCGAACTGGAAACCATCTTGCGTGACGAAAATCTGTCTGCCGAACTGCGCGACCGCCTCGAAAAAATTGCACCTGTTAACAAATAAAACACAAGGTCGTCTGAAAACACCCGTAAGGATTTAAAATATGCAAAAACGCCAAGAAGCCCAAACAACCGTTATAGAACAAGAAAACACAGCCAATGTTTATGAAGCGCTGTGCCAAAAAATCAATTTAAACGCCGTCGACTCCGTCATCGACATCGAACAGTTCCAAAGCGCCGAAAAAATGTCCGAAGCCTCTGCCGATGAGCGTATCGCAGCAGCGGTCAGCGTATTTTTGAAGATGATTCAAGACTCGTCTCAAAAAGTAGAACGCCTCGATAAAAGCCTATTGGACTACCATATCGCACGCATTGACGAACAACTCAGCCGCCAATTAGATGAAATCCTCCATAACGAGGAATTCCAAAAAATCGAATCTGCATGGCGCGGCTTGAAATTCTTGGTTGACCGTACAGACTTCCGTCACAACGTTAAAATCGAAATTCTCGACGTATCCAAAGAAGACTTGATTCAAGACTTTGAAGATGCTCCTGAAATCGTCCAAAGCGGACTGTATCGCCACACCTATAGCAATGAATACGACACCCCGGGCGGCGAACCTATCGGCGCAGTCATCTCCAACTACGAATTTGACCGCAGCCCGCAAGACATGGCTTTGCTGCGCAATATTTCACGCGTCTCCGCCTCTGCACACATGCCATTCATCGGCTCTGTCGGTCCATCTTTCTTCGGGAAGGAAAGCATGGAAGAAGTCGCCGGCATTCAGGATTTGGCGAACTATATGGACCGTGCCGAATACATCAAATGGAAAAGTTTCCGTGAGACCGATGATGCGCGCTATATCGGCCTGACCCTGCCACGCTTCCTTGCCCGTCTGCCTTACGGTAGCGATACAGTTCCCGTTCGCAGCTTCAATTACGAAGAACAAGTTAAGGGCACCGAACACGATCGTTACTTATGGGCAAACGCATCCTTTGCCTTTGCTGCCAACATGGTTCGCAGCTTTATTAACAATGGCTGGTGCGTCCAAATCCGCGGACCACAAGCCGGTGGTTTGATCGAAGATTTGCCTATCCATATGTATGATTTGGGCACTGGCAACCAAGTGAAAATTCCTACCGAAGTTCTGATTCCTGAAACCCGCGAATTTGAATTTGCCAATTTGGGCTTCGTACCGCTGTCTTTCTATAAAAACCGCGATTACGCCTGCTTCTTCTCGGCCAACTCAGCACAAAAACCTGCGCTCTACGAAACCAAAGAAGCGACGGCAAACAGCCGCATCAATGCCCGTCTGCCTTATGTTTTCTTGCTCTCCCGTCTGGCCCACTATCTCAAACTGATCCAACGCGAAAACATTGGCACAACCAAAGACCGCCGCATGCTCGAACTGGAATTGAACAATTGGATCAATACCTTGGTTACTGAAATGACAGATCCAAGCGACGAATTGCAAGCAACGCATCCTTTGCGTGAAGCCAAAGTTTTGGTTGAAGATATCGAAGACAACCCCGGCTTCTTTAAAGTGCGCCTGTTTGCCCGTCCTCACTTCCAAATCGAAGGCTTGGATGTGAACCTGTCCTTGGTATCTCAAATGCCGAAAGAGAAAAAATAAACCATTGGATAACGGTATCGCATGATTTGTCTTCCATATATTCAGACAATGAATCATTAAGACAGCAAATCCTTAGCAGTTTGCTGTCGAAGACAATCTAAAATGGTGCTGAACTCAAGCGGTCGTTCTGTATTTGCTACATGAACGACCGCTTTATTTTTTGGCAAATGAAATTCGTTAGGACGACATCGCGTTTTCTCCTTATATTGTCTCAACATATAGTGGATTAAATTTAAATCAGAACAAGGCGACGAAGCCGCAGACAGTACAGATAGTACGGAACCGATTCACTTGGTGCTTCAGCACCTTAGAGAATCGTTCTCTTTGAGCTAAGGCGAGGCAACGCCATACTGGTTTAAAGTTAATCCACTATATTGTCTAAACGCACTTCAGCCATCTCCTTGTTCCATTATTCTTTTATAAAAACCAAAAGATCTGAACTGGCCCCCAAATCTTGGACACTCATAAAAGCCTATTCAGGCGCTCTGTGTAAGCTGGGTTCTGTATGCGACAGGACTCAGCTTTTTCAATTTCAAACTGCAACGCTCCCGGTTGTAGTAATCCATATAGTCATCTATCTGCTTCATCAATTCATCTACCGTCAATTCACCTGCGTTA
>NZ_CALNWV010000032.1:0-29672 GCF_940793045.1 Neisseria sp. Marseille-Q2251 | reverse complement strand
TCATCGTCTATCGTTGGGCAAAAATCAACAACAACACCGCCTCCATCACCGAACGCGGCAAGATTTACAACGGCGGCACGCTCAAAACCTACGGCTACGAACTTGACGCATCCTACCGCTGGGGCGGCCTGACCGCGCGCGCCGGCGTGTCCTACGTCAAACCGCGTCTGAACGGCGAAATGTACTACGGCGAAAGCCCGATTCAAGCGGAAGACCACGAAAGCTCGTTCACCTTCTGGAACACCGGCCGCCAATGGCTGACCGGCCTGTCTTACCAGTTTGAAAACCCCAAACTCGAAATCGGCTGGCGCGGCCGCTACGCCCAAAGCGTGAAATACACCGATGTCGCCCGCGGACAAGGCACGATACACGGCAAGAAATCAGGCTACGGCGTACACGACATCTACGCCAACTGGCAGCCGCTGAAAAAAGACAATCTGAACGTCAACTTCGCCGTCAACAACATCGGCAACAAGCAATACCGTTCGCACAGCCAACGCTTCCCCGACGGCAACGGACGCGTGCCCTTCTACGAGCGCGGCCGCGAGTTTGCCTTGGGCGTGAATTACCGCTTCTGATAGACACGTTGACAAAAGGTCGTCTGAAACCTGATTTTGGGTTTCAGACGACCTTTTCGTTATAGCAAACCTGCAATGAACTGCGAACTTAGCCCGAAATCCGTTAAAATACCGCATTCTTATTTTCAGACGACCTCAAACCATGTTGGTACTCGGAATCGAATCATCCTGCGATGAAACGGGCGTTGCGCTTTACGACACCGAACGCGGCCTGTTGGCGCACCATCTTCACACCCAAATGGCGATGCACGCCGAATACGGCGGCGTTGTCCCCGAACTTGCCAGCCGCGACCACATCCGCCGCGTCGTGCCGCTGACGCAGGGCTGTTTGCGGGAAGCGGGCGTTTCCTATGACGACATCGATGCCGTCGCCTACACCCAAGGGCCTGGCTTGGGCGGCGCGCTTCTGGCGGGTTCTGGCTACGCCAACGCCTTGGCGTTTGCCTTGAACAAACCCGTCATTCCTATCCACCATCTCGAAGGCCATTTGCTCTCCCCGCTTTTGGCGGACGACAAACCAGAATTTCCGTTCGTCGCCCTGCTGGTTTCGGGCGGGCATACGCAGTTTATGGCGGTGCGCGGCATCGGCGACTACACGCTGATGGGCGAAAGCGTCGATGACGCGGCGGGCGAAGCGTTCGACAAAACCGCCAAACTCTTAGGGCTGCCCTACCCCGGCGGCGCGAAGCTGTCCGAACTCGCAAAGCTGGGCAAACCCGATGCCTTCTCGTTCCCGCGCCCCATGCTCCATTCGCACGATTTGCAGATGAGCTTCTCCGGTTTGAAAACCGCCGTGCTGACCGCCGTCGAAAAAGTCCGCGCCGAAAACGATGGCGAAATTCCCGAGCAAACGCGCAACGACATCTGCCGCGCGTTTCAAGACGCGGTGATTGACGTCCTCGCCGCCAAAGCCAAAAAAGCCTTGTTGGATACCGGCTTCAGAACTTTGGTCGTCGCGGGCGGCGTCGGTGCAAACTGGAAGCTGCGCGACGAATTTTCCCGCTTGAGCGTCAAAAAGCCGTCTGAAAAAGGCAAACCCAAGCCTAAGGAAGAAAAAATCAAAGTCTGCTTCCCGCCTATGGAATACTGCACCGACAACGGCGCGATGATTGCCTTCGCCGGTGCGATGAGGTTGCAGGAGCGGCAGCCCGTAGGCGCGTTCAACGTCAAACCGCGCTGGCCGCTGTCGGATATTGTGAAATAGTGTGTAACAAAGACAAAAGGTCGTCTGAAAACGGTTTTCGGACGACCTTTTTGCATGGCTTTAAGTAGAACGATCAACAGCAGATTCAACCGTTCCAGTAATACCGGACAATGTGGAAGAACACTGGAGCGGCGAAGCAGATGGAATCCACGCGGTCGAGCATACCGCCGTGGCCGCGTATCATGTTGCCCCAGTCTTTAACGCCGTAGTCGCGTTTGATGGCGGACATCACCAGCCCGCCGAAGAAACCCATCAGGCAGATGACAAAACCGATAGCGGCGGCTTGGCCGTGGCTAAACGGCGTAATCGGCGACAGCAGCGCGGCGAGCGCGGTGGCAGACAAAATGCCGCCGACCGTGCCGGATATGGTTTTAGACGGAGAAAGCGACGGCATGATTTTGGCACCGCCGACCAGTTTGCCCCAAACGTATTGCAACACGTCCGAAGCCTGCACCACGAAAATCAGAAACATCAGCAACAGGATATTGCCGCTGCTGTCGAAATCGTCCAAGTTCAGGAACATCAGGGCGGGAACGTGTGAAAGGCAGAAGATGCAGATCATCGACATCCACTGCGTTTTGGCGGCGCGCTCGAGGAAATGGGCGGTTTGCCCGCTCAGGCTGGCGATAATCGGCAACACCAAAAATCCGTACACGGGGATGAAAATGCTGAACATGCCGTACCAGCCGTCATAGACGAAATAATATTGCACCGGCAGCAGCAGGTAGAAACACACCACCATGCTGTAATAATCGCTGCGGCGGCGATAGACGAGGGTCATAAATTCGCGCAAGGCGGCAAATGAAATCAGGAAAAACAGCGCCACCGTCCCCGTTTTGCCGAACCAAAATGCGACCAGCAGCACCAGCGTCATCAGCCACCAAGCGTAAATGCGGGCGTTGAGGTTGGAGATGGTGGCATTGTCTGCACCATTTTTGCGTTTCAGCCATTGCCCGACGACGCTGGCGAAAATCAATATGGCAAAGACGCCGGTAAAGATATAGCCTGCCTGCGGGGTCAGATGGGTGGCGGCTTGTTCGGTAATGATTTGGCCGGACGTGTTAACAAAGCTCACGATGCAGCTCCTTTGTTTTGTTGAGACTCGTTGCACTCGTTTTGGCGAAACTCGTTACACTCGTTTTCAGACGACCTCAACGCCAGCAAAGCTTCGCGGGTGCGTGTCAGGAAAGTGTCTTTGTCTTCATCTTCGCGCAGGATCAGCGGTTCGCCGATGTGGACTTCACACAACAACGGCACGGGCAGCACTTTGCCTTTGGGCAGGACGCGGTTGATGTTGTCTATCCATATCGGCACAAACTCGGTGTCGGGCTTGCTTTTTGCCAGATGGTAAATGCCTGATTTGAAAGGGAGCAGAATTTCATTTTCGTCCGTATTGCGAGTGCCTTCGGGGAAGATAATCAGCGAATCGCCCACTTGGAGCGCGTGGTTCATCTGCTCGGTAATCGACTGCGGATTGTCGCTGTGGCGCGGAATCAAGAGCGCGTTGAAGACGTTTTGGATGATGAAACGCTTGAGTTTGTTGGTCAGCCAGTAATCCGAGCCGGCAACGGGACGCGTCGAAAGCCGCCAGCGGCGCGGCAGGGAAATCCACACCAGCAAAAAATCGCCGTGGCTGCCGTGATTGGCGTAATACACTTTCTGCTGCGGATTGAACGCCAGTTCGCGCGGGCTTTTGGGGCGGACGCCGGTAAGGAAGGATACCGACAGGCACAATGCTTGGTCGGTCAGCCATGCAAGTTGTTTTTTAAGAAAATTTTTCATGACATCAGAGGATTTGGATAAGGAAAACTGCTGATTGTGCCGCAGTCAGGTAAAGGCTTTTGCGCCACAAGGCAATCGCGCCCGCCACACGTTCCGGCATGAAGGGGTCGTCTGAAACACGGCGCAAGCCGGTTTGCCGCAGGGTTTGGTCGAAGGCTTCGGGCGTATAGCTGCCATCAGCAAAATCTTGGAACACGCGGCGGTCGAATTCGATGCGGATGTGGTAGTACAACAACGTCGCCGCCAAAACAAGCTGCACCGCCGACCACACGCCGCCGCGTTGCGCGGACAAAACGAATAGCAAGACGTTGAACACGGCGGTATAGCGGGCAGTGGCAAGCAGGCGGGCGGTAATCAGGCTGTCAGTGGAATTGTCCATTCACATTCCTTTTTGGTATGGAAACCGTCATTCGGGGCATATCATGTCCAAGGGTCGTCTGAATTTGTTATCGGGATGGAACAGGCTTACCTAAAAACAAATTCTTTTCTGCAATTAAAATATAAATGGCTACTGCCGACAAAATGGTCGTCTGAATAACCTTGCTGTCGGGGTGGGTGGCGAAAATATCATTACCCAGATTAGCGCACAGGTGGAATATCGTCGCCACGGCGATGCTGCGCCCGCTTTTGGCGTACAACCAGTTCATCAATAGGACGAAGACGAACATGCTGACCACGAAATTAACCGTGTAGAGTGCGCCTTCGGAAACGATTTGGCTGTGGTAATAGCCTTTGACGAAGGCAAGCGGCATGTGCCAAAACGCCCAATACACGGCAAATAGCAAGGATGCGACAAACAGGCTTCTGCGTGCCGTGAGCGCGTCGGTGCCATAGCTGTGCCACGCCAACTCTTCGGCAACAGGCGCAATGAGGAGCATGAACCATGGCGACAGCAAGGCGGACGTAAATGACGGATGTCCCGAAATGTGAAACTGCGCCCAACTGTGTCCGAAAGCGATGGAAATGAGTTGCGCCAGCACCAAGGTAACCGGACCGAGCAGTGCGGCAGCGAGCAGGTATCGCTTGGGAAAACCTGTCAGGCGGAACAAGCGGTGTTTCGCGTCCGTCCATAATTTGGGCTGTTTGTACAACAGAAACGCTGCCACGAGCATGGGGGCGAACAGTCCGGCCAGTCCTAACGTGGCCTGTGCCCACTGGTACTCAACAGCATCAGGGCGGTGGCTGATGTAGGCGGCAGCAAACCATAACGTCCACGGAATCAGCAGGGATAAAGTGTAAAACGTAACGGGGCGGTAGCTTTTAGTCATAAGTTTCCCTCCTTACTTTGGGTGCGGTACATATGAGTCGTCGTATCGTGAATTTACTTTAAACTAGGACTGCATTGCCTTGCACAAGCTCAAAGAGAATGATTTGCTCAGCTTGGGCTTTTCATCTACTTATCTTAGCTATCTCGATTAGCGTCGCGGAAACTCGCTTCGTTCATTTTCAGACTGCCTGCCGCCGCTTCTACTGCTTTTGCCGTTTTCGGTGGCAACACCATCTGCGGGCGAGCCTGTTTCAGTTCTGCCGTTGCCTGTGCCAAATCCCGACAGCCACCGTAAACCAGCAGCCAAGTAAGCACCACCGCCGCGCTGCGTCCGTAGCCCAGCGCGCAACAGGTCAGAACCTTGCCGTGTTGCCGGCGCAATGCTTCCAGCAACGAAGCCGCCTGCATCAAATCGTTTTCAGACGGCGCAACCATGTCCAATAACGACAGAACGCGGTATGCGCCGCGATAACGGGGGCGGGGATATTCGGCGCATACGTCCAATACGGCTGGGAGGTCGTCTGAAATTGCTGATACGCAGCCAATCAACACATCATCACGAACCCGCGCCGTCTTCGCCTTGCCGCGCAGCCAATAAGCCATGTTCAGTCGAACGCCCGCCAGATAAGGTAGCAGCAAAACCGTTGCCGCCGCCGACAATCTGCCGTCTGCCTGTTTTTGGAATACCGCCGCGTTGCCGGTCAGATAGGCGAAAGCGGCCACCAATAAAGATACGCTGACCCACAACATCCACAACCACGCACCGCTGAAAAAGGACGGCAGTGCCGACAATACCGCGCCCGCCAGATACAGCATGGCGATTTTGATTTCGCGGGAACGTGTTGCGGGGGGAGTTTTGGCTTCGCGGAAACTTGCTTCGCTCGTTCTAGTGAAACTCACTGTGTTCGTTTTAGCTTCGCAGAAACTCGCTTCGCTCGTTTTCAGACGGCCTTGAGTACCAAAAGGTCGTCTGAAAGGCGATACGCCGTGTTGCGGTATTGCCCACAACACCAGCCAACCCAGCAGCGCGCCGGTCGGTACGTCGATAAAATGGTGTTGGTAAGTTGTCAGCACCGACAAAGCAATCAGGCTTTGCCACAGCAAAATCGGCAAGCGGATTTTGGGAAACCGCGTCCAATAAAACGCACCGACAATGATAGACAGCGCGATATGCAGCGACGGAGATTGGTTGTACGGCAAATCAAATGCGACCAATGAATCAAACATCACGCCCCACAGCCCGTCGGTAGGCGGCTTCGGCCAGCCGAAATGCAACGGGAACAACATAAAGCAAGTAGTGGCGACAATTTGCGCCGATACCAACCTTGCAACATAGCGGTTTTGTTCACGCGTATCTTGACAAAGGAAAAACGCCGCCGCATACATCAGGTTCAACGACCAATAAGGTAAAATTGTCCATTCCCAAAACGGAATGTTACGTTCCCACGCAAAAGCGATTTCCGGCACATAAGCCAGCGATGCCGCGTAATAGTTGGACAAAGTGTAGCTGGCATAAAAAAGTATGCCGACCAAAGCGAGTTTGAGTAGAGAAGTTTTCAGCGTAGGTTTCATATTTTATTTAGTGCATTCCACTTCATCGCCATAATGGTCGGAATTCAGGCAGGATAAAACGTTTTCTCTCGGATGGTAGCGGAATTCCTGCCACGGCCCCTCAGACGAAACGGCGCGCCAGTGATGTTGTGAAGACTGGTATTGCTTCAATGTCCCGTTTGCGCCTTTAACACAAAAATTCTGCGCCCTACCCGCTGCCAACATACCGTGCCGTTTATCGGTTGGTGTTGTAAATAAGGGAATAAGCTTAGATACATCGGCATTTCGGGCAAACTTCATTTTGACATAGCCGTATCCTTCATTAGTTTCAATAACTAAGGCTGACAACGGCTGTCCAAAAGCAACAGAATTCTTCAATTCGATGGTCAATACTTCACCATCTGACGCTGTCTGCCTGCTGTGGCTGCGGGCAACGGAGGCGCGGTATTGGGCAGGCAGTCTGCCGATATCGGACTTCCCATAAGGCAAGGCATCAAAATCAACAGCGCAGCCTTTCTTCATAGATTCCAACAACGGCGTCCAGTCAGCCGCATCGGCATAACAGACGGATGAAAATGCGGAAAGAATTAGTAATGTAAGTAATTTTTTCATTATGAAACTTCACCTTATTAAAATTTGTACAAGCGTAATAACTTTTCCCGAAAATTTCTTTGTATAGCTTTGCATATCGACATGTTGCATGTTTTTTCGGAACGGATAAAATATGTTCAGCTTTCAAAGCAAAGCAAGGATGGCGCCGGATCGTCCACGCCACACATCACTCTTTTTTACTTTATGGAGTAATACCAGATGAAATTCTTATCTGCCGCTATCGTAGCTGTTCTGACCGCCGGTGTTTCCATGACTGCCGCTGCCGCTCCTGCAGGCTACGTTACTTACAAATGCGACAACGGTAAAAAGCTGAATGTCGTTTATGAATTTGACCGTCGCGGCAATGCAGTAGGCGCTTCTGCAAATGCAGCCGGCAAACAAATCAGCCTGCGCACCGACAAACGTCGCTCTGACAGCACTGGCACTACCTTCACCAACAAACGCGGCTTCTCTATGTCTGCCGGTTACATCGACCGCAACACCCACACCACTTCCGAAGTCGTGGGCGTCAGCGATGCACAAAACCGCTTCATCGTGAAAAACTGCGAACCTGTTAACATCGACCGTTAATTTTAAACGAACGATTTAAGCTTTTTTGAGGTCGTCTGAAAACCAAAACAAGGTTTCAGACGACCTTTCGTTTTGTCTGTTGCCGGTCAAAAATCAAAAATTGTTGCACATCTGCAACCGTCATTTCACACACGCAGCAATCTAAAACTTGTCCCCTACGCGCGAAACGGCGGTCTTTTGTAAACTCCTCTTTTTATTTCTTCACAGCCAGACTTACGGTAAAGATGCCGTCTTCGTCTATCCACTGATGGATTTTTTCAAAACCGGCTTTTTCTACAAGTTGATCCATTTCCTGCTGGCTGCGGCGGCGCATTACCCAGTTCGGGCTGCCTGCTTTGTGGCTGGTCAGTGCGCGCGCAATCATTTCGAGCTGCGGATGCCACGGCTGTCCGGTGTAAATCAGGTAGCCGCCCGTTTCAATCGCATCGCCGAAGCCGTAGAGCGAGTTCAAAATCAAATCGTTGTCGGCAAACAATTCGTGCAGTCCGGAAACGATGCCCAGCGTAGGACGAGGCTGCAAATCCTGATAGTTGGCGCGGCCGTAGGCATTGACTTCGTCGAAGGTAACCGTGTCTTGCAGACCGCGTTCAGCAATCAGTTTGCGGCCGGCTTCGACGTTAATCGGGCTGTAATCGCGCAAACGCACGGAATCGGGCAGCGTGTCGGCCGTCAGCGCGTCGAGCACATAGCGGCCGTGTCCCGAGGCAATATCGAGAACGTGTACCGGTTTGCCCGCTTCACGCAGCTTGGCAGAGGCCGTCTGAATCGCTTTGCCGATATTGATTTTGCGTTGGCGGATACCGCGCCAGCCGATGGCGTTGAGATAGTGTTTGTCCACCGCCACACCAAAGGCGTTGCTGCCCTGCGGCTGGTTGCGGTACACATAATCCAGCGTGCTGCCGGAGTCGTAGCCGGTTTCCTTGCCGATTTTCAAACCTTCGCTCCAGCGCGCGCCGAGGTCGAGGGAAGCTCGGTAAACCGCCCAAAATGCGCCGCGCGGCGAACAAATAGACAAAGGCGTTGCCAATTCGTCGGCTTCGCGACGGCTTTCGCCGTGCAGGTGGGCTTGGGTCAAATCGACTTGATATAAAGGCTGATTGAAACGTTCACGGATAAAGCGGCGCATTTCGACGAAGGCGATTTCGCGGTTTTGCTCGCCTAAGGTATCGTGATAGAAACCATCCAGAACATGACGTTCTTTGATGCGGCTGCCCAAGCGGTTGTAGAAATCGTGTTGCGGTTTGTGATGAACCACCCAGTCGCTGCCGGAAATCAAAAGCTGCAAGGGCGTGGTAATTGCCTGCGCATCGGCGACGACACGCTCGGCAGCTTCATACAAACCGAGCAGGATGCGCACGGAAATGGCGCGGGTAATCAGCGAATCGTTGTCGTAGCTGGTTTGGCGTTCTTGGTTGTGGGTCAGGTAATGGGCTTTGACGTAACTGTTGACAAAGAAATTGCCGCGCCATTTCTGCATGATTTTCAAGCCGGTGCGGGCGAAGGGAACGTAGAGTTTGACTTTGAATGCGGGCGATGCCAATACGGCGCAGCGGATTTTCGGCGCGTAGTCGTGCAGCCAAGTAGAAACCAATACCGCGCCGACGCTTTGCGCGATCACGCAGATGTTTTCGGGCTTGATGCCATATTCGCTTTGGATGTGGCGGATAAAGTCGTCCACATCGGCAACGGAGGTACCGATACTGGGGCTGTCGCCGCGTTCGCCGGGGCTGTGGCCATGACCGCGCGCGTCCCATGCGAAATAGGCAAAATCGTCGAAACCAAGTTCGTCGGCAACAAACATCATCCGGCCGGAATGCTCGTGGCCGCGGTGGAATAGTACGATGGCTTTATCGGAAGAGCCGTCGGCGGCGGGGCGATAGCGGTAGAAAAGTGACGTGCCGTCTTGTGTGGAAAAATATTTTTGCTGTTCGGGCATAAAAACTCCTGATAGTCATATTTTCGAACGGTATCATGACATATTAAATTTATGCAATCGTTATCTGATAAACGGACAAATGAGATGACGGAAAGAAACAACAAAAGGTCGTCTGAAATGTTTCAGACGACCTTTACTACGTTTAACGAAGTGCTAAATGACTGCTAATTTTGCCGTGTTTAAATACACCCATCAAAACCCCAATGACACATTTCGAAAGGAAGTCGAACATGAAAAAATTATTATTGACCGCCATCGTCGCCTTATCCGCTGCTGTCGCAGGTGCCAACGATTACATCGAACACCAAATTTACAGCGACAGAAATTTTGAACAAAACCGTACTAAAGCCATCAGAATGCTTGAGCAACGCGGCTATCGCGTTCACGACATCGACGCCGACGACTATCGCGGCAGACCTGTACTGGACGTAGAAGCCTACAAAGGCGGACGCGAATACGACATCAAATTGTCTTACCCCGACTTGAGAATCATCAAAGAGCGTATCGACTACTGATAAACGATGCGTTACAACTGCCGCAAACTGCCCGTTTGGCGGCAGTTTTTGTTGAAGGGGAACTTGGATTGCCGACTTCATCATTACAAACATGATTATCCCAAGAAGTGTAATGTTTTTATCGATAATGTATGACGTTGTGTAAATTCCCCGAATCAGAGGAACTAAAAAACGCTTTTCCCTTTCCATTTAAATTGATTTACTCAAACGGAGGATAAACATGGATTTCCACGATAAAAATAAAAAAGGGCAAGAACCGCAAAATACGGTTTCTAACTGGGAGAAACCTTTCGAACGCCCCGACCCCGATGCGCCGCAGCCTGTTTCCGAAGTTTGGGAAGACTCAGAAGAAGCGTTTGATAAAGCTAAAGAAACCTTAAAAACTGAAGAAGCTGTAAACATTGAAGAAGCCGTGAAAGCTGAAGAAACTTTAAAAGTTGAAGAAGCTTCGGAGTCTGAAACGGCAGACCATCAACAAAACAGCAATGCCGAAGAGGCCGTGACGGATAACATCATCTTTGAAGGCGTTGAGACGTCGTCTGAAAAGCCCAAAAAGAAAAAGAAAGACAAAAAAGACAAGGCGAAGAAGAAAAAACAAGCCGCTGATGTGCAGCCTTCCGATCTTTTGGGTACGAACAAAGGCGTGGAAACCATGTTCCGCAATGCCGTTCGCTCAGAGATGGAGTTGCTCGCGCTGGCGGCAACCAAGGCGAATATTATGATTTCGCTGAATGGTTTCATCGTGTCTGCATTGATGATTTCGGGAGCGTTTATTTTCTCATCATCGCCTGAATTTCTGATTCCGGCGAGTACGTTTATGATTACCGCCGCCGCGTCCATCGTGTTCGCGCTTCTGTCCGCTTCGCCCGAACGTATCGGCAAAATGCAGGCAGCTCGTACTTGGGTTAAGGATTTATTCCGCGGCCGCGCCAAACTGCGTGATTTGAAAACCCGCCTCAGCAGCACCCAAACGCGCTTTTTCAGCGGCAGCCAGCCCAATATCCTGATTTACGAAGACCGTGTGAAGGTGCAAAAAGAGCAATATTGGGAAATGATGCAGGAGATTATGGGCGACCGCAAACAAGTCTATCAAAAGATGAGCGATCATCTTTACTGGCTGGGCCTGCTGGCGGACAAACAGTTCAAATACATCAACTTGTCTTATGCCGTATTCCGTTGGGGGCTTTTGGCTTCGCTGGCGGCGTTTATCGGCGTGAAGACGCTGCCTTCACTGCTGACCCAACCTGCCAACAATGCGGCAGAGCTGCGCTCTTTGGGTATTAATATGTTCAACGGCGTGTACGAGCCTTCCGCCGTGCAACAGCTTCCCGACGGCAAACTGCTGATTGCCGAAGACGAACCGAACCACGCGTTCAGCATCGTCAGCATCGATCCGTCAGGCAGATTTATCGAAGACGAAGCCTTGGATACGCGCGTGATAACCGGCTTCAAACGCCGCCTGAGCGACTTGGAAGCATTGGCACGCGACGATGAAGGCTTTATCTACGCACTCACTTCCCACTCGCGCACCCGCAAAGGTAACCGCTCGCCCGACCGCGAACACCTGATGCGCTTTAAAATCCAAGATGGCAATGTGTTGGGACTGACCAGCTACGATAATCTGACACAGGTCTTGGAAACTGATAAGAAGCTGCACGACCTTATCCGCGAACGCACCAAAGCCGAAGTTTCCTTCGAAGAAATCAATATTGAAGGTATGGCATTCGACCCTGTGAAGAAACGCCTTGTCTTGGGCTTCCGCGATCCTGAGTTCAACAATATGGCACTAGTGGCATTCATCAGCAACCCGAAAGACGTGTTCGAGCGCAACGCCAAGCCTGAGTTTGACGAAGTCGCCATCCTCGACATCGACGGCGGCGGTATCCGTTCTATCAACTACGACCCGGTGTTGAAAAACTACGTTATCGCCAACGAAGTGAAGGACGAAAACGGTCAGAAATTCTCGCAACTGTGGACTTGGAGCGGCAACCCGACCGACGAACCGCAAAAAATCTCACTACCCAACCTGCAACACATCACCAACGTCGAAGCCGTCGATTCGATTACGGTCAACGGCAAGCCGCAGATGATTGTGATGGGTGACGAAGGCAACGCCTCGCAGAAAATTACTGCCAAGTACATGGTGGTGGATTACAGCCAGTTCGGTAAACAGTAGTTTTAAAGCTGATTAAAGGTCGTCTGAAACTGTGAACTGCACCCCAAAAGTTGGACACATCCCCTCCAACTCACAAGGTGCAGTTTTTTTATGAGCAAATATACATTACACTTCAAATACCAAGCCGTACTCCACTACCTGCATATACGCAGCCAACAGCGTACCGCAGACCACTACGGCATTTCCCGAACCCACCTGAGACGATGGATACGCGCCTATCAAGAAGGCGGTATCGGCGCACTCGAACATCCACAATCCAAAACCATGACCGAACACCGCAAAAACCCCTTCATCGCCGACAAACCCGACCACGAAAAAACACAGGCAGAGCTTATCGAAGAGTTGTGCTATATGCGCGCAGAGGTTGCCTACCTAAAGGAGTTAAAAGCCCTCAGCCAAAAGCAGACCGAAAAGGACAAAGCCAAACCGTCCAAGCACTGAGGGCGCAACACCCGCTCAAATACCTGCTGCATATCGCAAACCTGCCCAAAAGCAGCTTTTACTACCACCACCAAGACCGCCCCGACCCCGATGAAGCCGACAAAGCCCTCCTTGTCGAAACCTACCGGCGACATAAAGGACGATACGGGCAAAGGCGCATTGCCGCAGCATTGGATTGGAACCGCAAAAAAGTGGCGCGGTTGATGAAGCAGTTGGAACTGAAAGCCAAAATACGGGCGAAAAAAGCCTACCGCCATCCCGCCATGGGCGAAATATCGGAACACCTCCTCAAACGCCGGTTCAAAGCCGAAAAACCCAACGAAAAATGGCTGACCGACGTGACCGAACTCAAAGGGAGCGACGGCAAACTGTACCTCTCGCCGATCTTGGACTTGTTCAACCGGGAAATCATCGCCTACGCCATGAGCCGCAATGCTAACAGCGAAATGGTGAAGGAAATGCTCGAAAAAGCCGCCCCCCGTCTGACCGGCGAAGGAACGATGCTTCATTCGGACCAAGGTGTGCTGTACCGTACGTCGGGATATAGGGAATTGCTTGCCCAACATTCCATGGTTCAAAGCATGTCGCGAAAGGCGAATTGTTGGGACAATGCACCGATGGAAAGCTTCTTTGCGGTGTTGAAGACAGAGTGTTTCTATAACGCAGGTGAATTGACGGTGGACGAATTGATGAAACAGATAGATGACTATATGGATTACTACAACCGGGAGCGTTGCAGTTTGAAATTGAAAAAGCTGAGTCCTGTCGCATACAGAACCCAGCTTGCACAGAGCGCCTGAATAGGCTTTTATGAGTGTCCAAGATTTGGGGGCCAGTTCAACTGAGGTTTAAGGTTTCAGACGACCTTTTTTTGCCGGCGAATAACCTTCCCCATCCAAACCGATACGGCATTGCCTCGTTTTGATTGGTATCCTTCCGCGAAAGGACAAATCGAAAGCCGCGGACTGGGAAGCAGCTGCAAAAGAAAGGTCGTCTGAAACCGAATCTCATGGTTTCAGACGACCTTGGATTCGGATTTCAAGTGCAACACTAGTGTATCAGCGGTTTGAACAGATTCAAGAATAAAACACTTGGCGTTTCGTAGCCAAGTGTTTTTCTTGGCCGGTGGTTCAACTCATCTTGAACCCTGCGTATCTCCCGATCACTGATGTTGCGGAAATCGGTTTGTTTGGGGAAATATTGTCGGATGAGTCCGTTGGTGTTCTCATTCAGCCCTTTCTCCCAAGAATGGTAGAGGCGGCAAAAATAGGTTTTCGCTGCTAATGCTTTGGCTATTTTGGTGTGCTGGTAGAACTCTTTGCCGTTATCCATGGTGATGGTGTGGACTCTGGCTTTATGTGCCTTTAATACCCTAATGGCTGCCTGGGCAGTGTCTTCGGCTTTGAGGCTGTCCAATTTGCAGATGATGGTGTAGCGGGTAACGCGTTCGACCAAGGTCAGTAATGCGCTTTTCTGATCTTTGCCGATGATGGTGTCGGCCTCCCAATCGCCGATGCGGGCTTTTTGGTCGACGATGGCGGGTCGGTTTTCTATGCCGACACGGTCGGGCACTTTGCCTCTGGTCCATGTGCTGCCGTAGCGTTTGCGGTAGGGTTTGCTGCATATTCTGAGGTGTTGCCACAAAGTGCCGCCGTTGCTTTTGTCTTGGCGGAGGTAGCGGTAAACGGTGCTGTGATGGAGTGTGATCCCGTGGTGTTTGCGCAGGTAGGCGCATACTTGTTCGGGACTGAGTTTGCGGCGGATAAGGGTGTCGATGTGTTGAATGAGCTGCGAATCGAGCTTATAGGGTTGTCGCTTACGCTGTTTGATAGTCCGGCTTTGCCGCTGGGCTTTTTCGGCGCTGTATTGCTGTCCTTGGGTATGGTGCCGTCTGATTTCGCGACTGATGGTGCTTTTGTGGCGGTTAAGCTGTTTGGCGATTTCGGTGACGGTGCAGTGGCGGGACAGGTATTGGATGTGGTAGCGTTCGTCTAGGGTCAGTTGTGTGTAGCTCATGGCAATCTTTCTTGCAGGAAAGGCCGTATGCTACCGCATACTGGCCTTTTTCTGTTATGGAAAGTTGCACTTCAAATGCGAATCCGCCGACCTTTTTGCTATTGCCCAAGGGCTATCGGCTTGAGTTCAACCGCTTGTCCGGTCGTGTAAACATAAACACCACCAGCGAAGTCACTGCGCCCAGCGTATCGGCGAGCATGTCTTTTTGTGCATCCCAAATATCGCCTTGCGAACCGAGTACTTCCAGCCCCGCCTCGCCGCCGTCAATCACCGCATACTGCCATTCGATGATTTCGTAAGCCGCCGCCACGCTCATGATGAAGAACAAAGAGAAAAACAGGGCAAGCGCGGGACGGCAGAGTTTTCGGCGCAACAACCATTCCGCCATCGGATAGGCGTAGAAGCCGATGATGTAGTGTCCGACGCGGTCGAAATGGTTGCGCCCTTCGCCTAAAAACGGCGCAAGCAGGCGGTTTGCCCAATCGAAGGGCACATCGGCGAAGGTGTAGTGCGAGCCGATGGTGTGCATAATCAGCCAGAAGCTCATGAATACATAAGCCAGATTGCTGAAACGGAAGAGGCGGTAGGTGGCAACGAGCGCGATAAATACGATCGAAACAGGAATAATTTCGGCGTACCAAACGGCGCGGTCGGAGGGGTTAATGCCCGACCAAACAATGAGTGCGGCAATGAAAACCGCGAGCAGTAAAGGGATGGTGTGCGAAGTTTTTTGCATGATATTTTCGTTTTATAAAGTGAGTAAAAGATGGGGAAATACGTTTCAGACGACCTTTAAGCCGTTGACGACGCGTTTATAGCAGGTGTAAACCAATGCCGCGCAAGCCAGCCACATGAGGACGTAGAAAACCGTATGGAAGCTGCCTGCCACCGCATACCACACCGCCAGTACGCCGATGAAGAACGCACGGTCGCTCTTGCCGAACGGCCCGTCATAACGTCGCCCGTTGCCGTGTACCTGCCCCAACACGCCGCAAAATTCCGTCATCGCCGCAAGCCAGACAAACAGGCCGATTTGTGCGCCGTCAAACGGGGCGATAAAGGCAAAAGGCAGATACAGCGCGGCATCGGCGGCAACATCGGTGATTTCGTTCAGATAGCCGCCCAATGCCGACTGCTGACCGAACTCGCGCGCCAGCATGCCGTCCACCGCGTTCAACGCCATACGGACAAACAGCCACACGGGCAACAGCCAAAACAAAGCAGGAACCTGCGCGCCGAGCGACAGCAGCAGTCCGACTGCGACCGACACTGCGCAAGCCGCCAGCGTAACCTGATTGGCGGTAACACCGCGGTTATAAAGCCGGCGCACCAGCGGGCGCAGCATGTTTTGAAATTTGGGTTTAAGGGCGTAGATGCTCATTATTATGCCGTATGAAAAAAACGAAGTGCCGCGATTATAGACGAAATCCGTTATAATCCGTCAACTTTCCCACCACGCGGTTCGCAAACCTCCCGCGTTACCAAAACTAGGATTCACCATGCAAAACCAACAAGCCTTGGTCATCTTCTCCGGCGGTCAAGATTCCACCACCTGCCTGATTCAGGCGATTCAAACCTACGGGCGCGAAAACGTCCAAGCCATCACCTTCCAATACGGACAACGCCACGCCGTCGAGCTGGAACGCGCCCGCTGGATCGCGCAGGATTTGGGTGTCAAACAAACCGTACTCGACTTGAGCCTGATGCAGCAGATTACGCACAACGCCCTGATGAACGACACCGCCACCATCGAAACCGCTTCAGACGGCCTGCCCAATACCTTCGTGGATGGACGCAACGCCCTTTTTCTGCTCTACGCCGCCATCTACGCCAAAGGACAGGGCATCAGGCACATCATCGCGGGCGTTTGCGAAACCGACTTCTCCGGCTACCCCGACTGCCGCGACGTGTTCGTCAAATCCATGAATGTTACCCTCAATCTGGCGATGGACTACGCCTTCCAAATCCACACCCCGCTGATGTACCTGACCAAAGCGCAAACTTGGGCGCTGGCGGACGAAATGGGCGCGCTGGACTACATCCGCGAGCAGACCCACACCTGTTACAACGGCATCGTCGGCGGCTGCCACGAATGCCCAAGCTGCGTGTTGCGCGAGCGCGGATTGTCGGAATATTTGGAGGGCAAGGCAAAATAAAAAGCCACAGCAGTGCGCAAAACTGCTATGGCTTCCCATACAACCCAAGGTCGTCTGAAAACAGGATTCCGATAAGATGGAATGTTTTCAGACGACCTTTTCTGCTGCCAGCAACATTTCCACATTCCGCTCGGTCGCTTCGGCTATCTCTTCAACGGCAACTCCGTGAATTTCAGCGGCAATGGCGGCAATTTGGCGGATGTTGGCGGGTGTGTTGATTTCGTTTTTCAGCATAAACGGGCTGTCGGTTTCCAAGACAAAATCGGTGTCATTCAGGGTTTTGAGGGTTTCGCGTATTTTGCGGGCGTTCGGGTTGAGCAACAACGAACCGATGCCGATTTTGAAACCCAGTTTCGTCAACACGCGCGCTTCTTCCGCGCTGCCGGAGAAAGCATGGACAATCCCGCCTTGGGCAAAGCCTGTCTGCTTGACGGCGGCGGCGATGTCGGCGGTAGCTTTGAGATTATGGATAATCACGCGGCGGCGCAGGGTTTGCGCGATTTCAAGTTGGCGGCTGAAGACTTGGATTTGCCGTTCGCGCTGCTGCGGCGTTTGGGTTTTGTCGTAAAAATCCAAACCGATTTCGCCGACCCATGCCGTCGGACGCGCTTGCAATGTTTGTTCCAAACGCTGGAAATCCAGTTCGGAAACGTCGTCTGAAAACCAAGGATGGATGCCGAGCGCGATATGGATGTTGCCCCAAAGCGGGTTTTCAGACGACCTTTGCGCCAAATCCGCCACGTCCTGCCAATCCTGCGGCCGGGTCGCGGGAACGATAAACCGCCCTACTCCTACCTCCCGCGCGGCGGTCAAAACGTGCGGCAGGTTTTCGCGCAAGGCGGGATCGGCGAGATGACAATGGGTGTCGGTGAGGTTCATCGATTTCACACTAATTTTAGTCTTACCAATTCTTTGTGAACATCTTCCGCGCCCCAGCCTTGCGATACAGCGAGGGTCATGAGCGCGGTGGCGGTTTCGAGGTTGCATTTTCCGCCGTTGATGATGCCCGAGTTGCGGAACGCATTGCCTTGCGCGTAAACGGCGGCGGTTCTGCCTTGTCGGACTTGGCTGATGTTGAGCAGCAGTTTTCCTTGCTGCGTAAAGTCTCGGACGGCGCGGATGAAGCCTTCGTCTGCTGGGGTGTTGCCGTGTCCGTAGCTTTGCAGGATAAGGGCTTGGGCGGGAAGCTGTCCGAGTTCGTCCGCAAGTTCTTGGACGGCAAAGCCGGGGATAAGCGTGCGGACGGCGATTTTTGCCTGCGGGTCGGGATAGCGGATTTTGAGGTCGTCTGAAACATCCGCCGCATCTTGGGACGGGACGCAGATATTGTGCCAGCCTTGGGTTTCGTCCCATTCGGCGATGGCGCCGAAATGCGGATTGTCAAAACCTGCGGCGGTTTCAGTGCTGACTTTGCTGCTGCCGACGGCGGGATACAGTTTGCCGTCAAAGGCGATAACGGTTTGTTTGAGCTTGAGGCTGAAGGCGGCGACGGCGGTGGAGAGGTTGCGCGGGGCATCGCTGTTTTCGGCGGCGTAAGGCCATTGGGAACCGGTCAGGACGATCGGTTTGCCCAAGCCTTGCAGGGCGAGCGCAAGGAGGTTGGCGGTGTACGCCATGCTGTCCGTGCCGTGCAGTATCAGGATGCCGTCGCAGGAAGGCAGTTGGGCGGCGATGATGTCCAGCCAGTCGCGCCAGTGTTGCAGCGTGACGGATGAGGAGTCAATCAAGGGATTGCAGACGTGCCACTCGAAGTCGAGGTCGTCTGAAAAAGGGGAAAGGGCTTGGCTGACCAGCGCGGTATCGGGGCGCAGACCTTCGCTGCTTTGGGTCATGCCTATGGTGCCGCCTGTGTAGAGGACGAAGATTTTTTGTTTCATGGACATCATCGGGTCGTCTGAAAATAATGATGCGGCTTATTTAACTATATTTCAGGCTGGCTGGCAATTTGACGGCGCGGACGGTTTTCAGACGACCTTGAAATAAAAAAGCACCCAAGGGCTGTCGATATTTAATTTCCCAAGTGGATTTTTATAGTGGATTAAATTTAAACCAGTACGGCGTTGCCTCGCCTTGCCGTACTATTTGTACTGTCTGAGGCTTCGTCGCCTTGTCCTGATTTAAATTTAATCCACTATATTCACGAAGCGTGAGACTCAGGACGGAAACCGCAACAAGGTCAGAGACCTTGCGAGAATTTCTAACGCATGAGATACCGCTTTGGGAATAAAAAACACGGAAACTATTGAATATCGGCAGACTTTTCAGGGTGCTTGATTTTATTGTTCGCTTTGCGCGGCTTTTTTGGCTGCCTTGGCGGCTTTGCGCTCCGCCCGCTTTTCGCTCAATTTGGTACGGTAAAACAGCAGGCGTTGGCGTTTTTTCCACCAGAACCAAGCGAGGATGACTGCGCCTACGCCCAAAACAACGAAGATGCCGGATTGCAGGCTGTGCATTTTTGCCATCAGCCAATCGATGTTGTTCGCGCCGTATTCACCCAAATAAATCCACACCGGTACGGAAATCAATGCGGCAAGTCCGTCCATCAGAATGAAACGGGTATAGGAAACTTTGCGGCTGATACCTGCGGTCACGAAAACGGCGGTACGCAAGCCGGGCAGAAAACGGGCGACGAACAATACCCAGTTGCCGTATTTGTCGAATTTTTCCTGCACCTGCGCGTAACGCTTCGGCGTCATCACGCGGGCAATCGGTTTGAACTTGAGGATTTTCTGCCCCCACACACGTCCGGCGACAAACATAAATCCGTCGCCTGCCAACACGCCGAGCATACCGACGACAACCATCCAATGCGAATTGGTGTAACCCAAGCCGGAAATCACGCCGCCTGTCACCAGCGTCAAATCTTCGGGAATCGGTACGCCAAAGCCGCAAATGACCAAAACGAAAAACACGGCCGCATAGCCGTAATGGGAAAAAAGGGCTTCTAAAAAGGCAAACATGGCGTATCCGTCGGTTGTAATGTGGAGGGGAAATTCATTTGAACTGAATGTTGTATTTTACCAAAGATAGGGTCGTCTGAAAGAAATAACAAGGCAGGTTATGAAAATAGGCGTCAGCAATATTGTTTGATGCTTTTCAGACGACCTCGAATCCTAAAAAACACAGTGGATTAACCTTAAACCGGCATGGCGTTCCCCCACCTTGCCCTGATTCAAAATTAATCCACTGTACCACCGTTCCCGCTTGCGTGGAAACGACGGCAGTTCCAAGGTTTGCTAAAAACCTATTGATTTTTCGACGGTATTACTGCTTACCGGTGATGGCTGCTGCGATGCGTTCCGCGCCTTTTTTCGCCCAGTCCGCCTGACGCGCTTCTACCATGACGCGCACGACCGGTTCGGTACCCGATGCGCGCAACACGACTCGGCCTTTGCCTTCGAGTTCTTTTTCCACTTCTGCCAACACGTCTTTCGAGGCTTCCTGCCATTTCTGACCTTTTTGGATGCGCACGTTGATCATGGTTTGCGGATACGGCTGCCAATCGGCGCAAACGGTGGCGAGGTCTTGGTTCAGGATTTGCAGTGCCGCCAAAACTTGTAGCGCGGAGATGATGCCGTCGCCGGTATTGTGTTTGTCCATACACAAAATATGGCCGCTGGCTTCGCCGCCGATGAGCCAGCCGCGTTGGTTCAGCTGTTCCAACACATAGCGGTCGCCGACTTTGGCGCGGCAGAAATCGACGCCCTGCTCTTTCAGGGCAATTTCCATCGCCATATTGGTCATGACCGTACCGACCACGCCGCCGATGTTGATACCTTCTCGGGCGCGGGCTTTGGCGATGACGTAAATCAGGCTGTCGCCGTCGTACACTTTACCGTTGCGGTCGACCATCATCAGGCGGTCGCCATCCCCGTCCAACGCGATGCCGTAGTCGGCTTCGTTTTGCAATACGGCAGCCTGCAAGGCTTTGGGATGGGTTGCGCCGCATTTTTCGTTGATATTGTAGCCGTTGGGTTCGTCGCCGATGCTGACAACTTGTGCGCCAAGTTCGTGGAACACTTTGGGCGCAACGTCATAGCCTGCGCCATGCGCGGTATCGACCACCAATTTCAGGCCGCGCAAATCCAAATGGCTGGGGAAGGTGGATTTGCAGAATTCGATGTAGCGGTCGTCCGCGCCGTTGATACGGCGCGCGCGTCCGAGACGGGCGGACGGCTGGGTTTTCATTTCCTCGTCGATTTTGGCTTCGATTTCCAACTCGATTTCATCGCTCAGTTTCACGCCGCCTTCGGCAAAGAATTTGATGCCGTTGTCAGAATAGACGTTGTGCGATGCGGAAATCATCACACCAGCGGACAAACGCAGCGCACGGGTCAGATAAGCCACACCCGGCGTAGGCAGCGGGCCGGTTTGGATGACGTTGACACCTGCGGCGGTAAAACCCGCCACCAGCGCGGCTTCGAGCATATAGCCGGAAATACGCGTGTCTTTGCCGATCAGGACGGTCGGCTTCTGCCCGCCGTCATGCTGCACCAATACCTGCCCCGCCGCATAACCGAGTTTCAATACGAAATCGGGAGTAATCGGAAATTGACCGACTTCGCCGCGCACGCCGTCCGTGCCGAAATATTTTTTTGCCATGAGTTTGCTCCGTGAGGATGTTTTTTAGAATGGGGTTACCCGTAAATGTCATAACGGGCAGTATAGGGGGTTTTATGCAAAACTGTTGGGATTTATGTTTAGCGTCATTAGATTGCGCCTGAGCGGTATAGTTTCTTATTTTATCAAAATACGGAACAAGTTAACCGGATTAAACAAACAGGTCGTCTGAAACCGCCAAACTTGTTTTCAGACGACCTCTTTATCACTATAGTGGATTAAATTTAAACCAGTACGGCGTTGCCTCGCCTTGCCGTACTATCTGTACTGTCTGCGGCTTCGTCGCCTTGTCCTGATTTAAATTTAATCCACTATATTTCAGAGGCTGTCGACATTTCATTTTCAAAGTGTTTTTTTGCTTCCAAAACAGAAGCTATTAAATGCCGGCAATCCCTAAAGCGTCCCACACCTTCAACGCATCCGCCGTCGCCTTCACATCATGCACCCGCACGATTTGCGCGCCGCGCGCTACGGAAGCCAACGCCGCCGCCACGCTGCCGTGTACGCGTTCCGCCGCATTTGCCTCGCCGGTCAGCTCGCCTATCATGCGTTTGCGCGACACGCCAATCAGCAGCGGGAAACCCGTTTCCGTCATCAATTCGGGCAAATGCCGCATCAGCGCGATATTGTGTTGCAAGGTTTTGCCGAAGCCGAAACCTGGATCGAGCGCGATGCGTTGCGGGGCGATACCTGCCGCGATACATTCCGCCGCCCTCTCTTTCAAATACCGCGCCACTTCGCCGACAACATCTTGATATTTCGGATTAATCTGCATGTTTTCGGGCAAACCCTGCATGTGCATCAGGCAAATGCCCGTATCCACCTGACGCGCCAGCAATTCGACCGCGCCCTCGTCGGTCAACGCCGCTATATCATTAATAATATCGACGCCGCCGAGCGCCAACGCTTTTTCCATAATCACCGTGCGGCGCGTGTCCAAACTGACGGGAACGCCCCACCCCGCCACTTCCGCCAATACAGGCTTAACCCGCGCCCATTCTTCTTCAGGCGAAACATAATCCGCACCCGGCCGCGTCGATTCGCCGCCGATGTCGAGAATGTCCGCGCCCTCCTTTAGAAGCTGTTCGGCGTGTGCCAAGGCTGTTTGGGCGTTTTGCGAATATACGCCGCCGTCGGAAAAAGAATCGGGCGTCAGGTTGACGATACCCATGATTTTCGGCTTGTCCAAACCGATTTCAAACCTGCCTGCCTGCCAGATGCGCGTGGTCATGATGTTGTTCCGTAAAATAATGAAGACGAAATTATAGGTCGTCTGAAAACATCATGCAGCTTTCAGACGACCACGTTTTACAAATCCTGCCGTTTAATGCCAAAATCAGGTTTACCGTCCTAATCCGCCTGACAAAGGAAGCATCATGTACCGACACGTCGAATACTATCCCGGCGATCCGATTTTGAGTTTGGTCGAAACCTTCAAAAACGACCCGCGTCCTGAAAAAGTCAATTTAAGCATAGGCATTTATTTCGACGACGAAGGCAAAATGCCCGTATTGGAATCCGTGAGCCGCGCCGAGACCGCCCGCGCCGCCACGCCTTCGCCGTCGCCCTACCTGCCTATGGAAGGTTTGAACACTTACCGCAGCGCCGTGCAGCATTTATTGTTCGGCAAAGACAACCCCGCGCTTGCGCAAGGACGCATCGTTACCGTACAAACCTTGGGCGGCTCGGGTGCGCTCAAAGTCGGAGCGGATTTCCTGCACCGCTGGTTTCCCGCAGCGCGCGCCTACGTCAGCGACCCGACTTGGGACAACCACCGCGGCATTTTTGAAGGCTCAGGTTTCGAGGTCGGCACTTATCCTTATTACGATCCTGCCACTGTCGGCGTCAAATTCGACGAAATGACCGCGTTTTTCAACACCCTGCCCGAACACAGCGTCCTAATCCTACACCCCTGCTGCCACAACCCGACCGGCGTGGATATGTCGGAACAGCAATGGGACGAAGTGTTGCAAATCATCAAAACGCGCAAACTGATTCCGTTTATGGACATCGCCTACCAAGGCTTCGGCGGCGATTTGGACAGCGATGCCTACGCCATCCGCAAAGCGGTGGAAATGGAATTGCCGCTGTTCGTCAGCAATTCATTCTCAAAAAACCTGTCGCTCTATGGCGAGCGCGTCGGCGGTTTGAGCGTGGTTTGCCCGAATAAAGAAGAAGCGGAATTGGTGTTCGGACAGCTCAAATTCACCGTCCGCCGCATCTACTCCAGCCCGCCCGCACATGGCGCCTATATCGCCGCCGATGTGATGAACAGCCCGGAACTTTACGCCTTGTGGCAAAACGAAGTTTATGTCATGCGCGACCGCATCCGCGCCATGCGGCAGAAACTTTACGACGTATTGACCGTCCAAATCCCTGACCGCGATTTCACTTATTTCATCAAACAGCGCGGCATGTTCAGCTACACAGGATTGAGCGTGGAACAAGTCCGCAGGCTGCGCGACGAATTTGCCGTTTACCTGCTGGATTCGGGCAGGATGTGTGTCGCCGGGCTGAACGCATTGAATATCGCCTATGTTGCCGATGCGTTTGCCGAAGTGCTGAAATAAAGCGCAAAAAGTAAAAGGTCGTCTGAAACCTGATGTAGTTTTATTTGAAGTAAGTCAAAAGGCCGCCCGAAAAATTTTCATCTTTCAGACGGCCTCTCTATAATTGGCGCACCCAACAGGGATCGAACCTGTGACCTCCAGCTTCGGAAACTGACACTCTTCCAACTGAGCTATGGGTGCGAAGAAGGCGTAAGATTAACGCAAATCCCGCCTGTTGGCAAAGCCTATTATGCAGGATGGCGCAAACAAGACAAATTTGAAGAAAAATCTCATAAAATAATCAACAACATACACAACCCACCCCTTAACAGACGGCAAAAAACCGCCGCCTTTGCGTATATTTTCCACAAGAGCGATTGGAAAGCCCTTGTGAATTCAGTATAATCCAGCAAAATATTGTTAACTGCGTTTAACACACCAAACTATAACTCAAAGCACAACCTAACCTAACGGCGAGGCCTACCAAATGAAACAACTCCGCGACTCCAAAGCCCAAGGCTCTGCATTGTTTACCCTTGTGAGCGGTATCGTTATTGCCATTGCAGTCATTTACTTCCTCATCAAATTGGCGGGCAGCGGCTCGTATGCAGACGTTGCCCAATCTTCCGAAACCGCTACCCAAACCCGCATCCAGCCCGTAGGACAGCTTACCTTGGGAGACGGCATTCCGGTAGGCGAACGCAAAGGCGATCAGATTTTCAACAAAATCTGTATCCAGTGTCACGGCGCAGACAAATCCGTCCCCAACGCGCCAAAAATCGAAAACAACGGCGAATGGGCTTCCCGTATCGCGCAAGGCTTCGATACCCTTTTCCAACACGCTCTGAACGGCTTTAACGCCATGCCTGCAAAAGGCGGCGCAGCCGATTTGACCGACCAAGAACTCAAACGCGTCATCACTTACATGGCGAACAAGAGCGGCGGTACCTTCCCTGATCCGGATGCCGCAGCACCTGCCGATCAAGCCGCTTCAGGCAATGCAGCCGCCTCTGCACCGTCCGCTGCCGGCTCCGCCCCCGCAGCCGATGCACCTAAAGCCGAAGACAAAGGCGCAGCCGCTCCTGCAGCTTCCGGCGCAGACGGTAAAAAAGTTTTCGAAGCAACCTGTCAGGCATGTCACGGCGGCGCAGTCCCCGGCATTCCCGGCATAGGTAAAAAAGACGAATGGGCTTCGCGTATCAAACAAGGTAAAGAAACCCTGCACAAACACGCTCTCGAAGGCTTCAACGCCATGCCTGCAAAAGGCGGCAACGCCGGTCTGAGCGACGATGAAGTCAAAGCAGCGGTCGACTACATGGCAAACCAATCAGGCGCCAAATTCTGATTTGTTCAAGAACGCTATTGATATCCCGTCAAAAACGCACCCTTAAACAAGGTGCGTTTTTTTTGCAGCCGTTCGCCATCCTAAAAGAAAGATATAGTGGATTAACAAAAATCAGGACAAGGCGACGAAGCCGCAGACAGTACAGATAGTACGGAACCGATTCACTTGGTGCTTCAGCACCTTAGAGAATCGTTCTCTTTGAGCTAAGGCGAGGCAACGCCGTACTGGTTTAAAGTTAATCCACTATACAAATCGACCAGACCCATCGATTGATTTTGCCTTACCCTTTCCCTCTTGATATTCAAAGCATTCTAAACAACAAAAATATTTTCAGACGACCTCCTACCCACTTTGGTAAAATGCACCACACCATAACCCACTCCTTCCACACTCCCGACCCACTGCCCATGACCAACCAGCGCATCAACCACGAACCCGTCTTCCTGCTTGCTTCCGCCCCTTGGCGCGAGAGCAGTTTGTGGGTGGAGGTGTTCAGCCGCCGTTACGGGCGCGTGGCTTTGCTGGCGAGAAGTGCGCGCAAGCGGCAGAGTGAGTTGCGCGGTGTGTTGGTCCCGTTTGTGCCGGTCAGTGCCTCTTGGTACGGCTCGCAAGAATTGAAAACGCTGCACCGCGCAGAGTGGATAGGCGGCTGGCCGCAGCCGCAAGGCAGGGCTTTGTTCAGCGGCTTATATATCAACGAACTGATGCTCAAGCTGACAACCCGCGAAGACCCGATACCTGAGCTTTACGACGCGCTGGAAGCGGTGATGCGGGCGGTATGCGGCGAAAGTGGCCATACCGCCGCGCTGCGACGCTTTGAATGGACTTTACTCAACCGCTTGGGATTCGCGCCCGATTTGTTCCACGATGGCAACGGCGAAGCAATCAGCGCCGAAGAAACCTACTGGCTGACGCCTGAAAACGCGGTCGTCCCCATCGAAGAAGCCGAACGATTCAATCCGCGCAATCATGGCGTGGCAGTCGGCGGCGACATCTTAATCCAGCTGCGCGAGGGCGATTTCACCCACCCCGAAAGCCTCGGGCAATCTTTAAAAATCACGCGCCTGCTGATTGACAACCTCCTGCCCGAAGGCATTAAATCCAGACAGGTTTTGCAACAACTCCAGCAATTCAGTTTCGGCGTTTAACTTTTTCAGACGACCTTTTTCATCGGCAGGTCGTCTGAAAATCCAAAGAAAGGATACATCATGCTCTTAGGTGTAAACATCGACCACATCGCTACCGTCCGCAACGCCCGCGGTACGACCTATCCCAGCCCTGTGGAAGCGGCATTGGTCGCGGAAACGCACGGTGCGGATTTGATTACCATGCACCTGCGCGAAGACCGCCGCCACATCAAAGACGCGGACGTGTTCGCCGTCAAAAACGCCATCCGCACACGCCTGAACCTTGAAATGGCGCTGACTGAAGAAATGCTGGAAAACGCACTCAAAGTCATGCCGCAAGACGTGTGCATCGTGCCTGAAAAACGTCAGGAAATCACGACCGAAGGCGGTTTGGACGTATTGGCGCAACAGGAAAAAATCGCCGAGTTCACCAAAATCCTGACCGACGCAGGCATCCGCGTCTCGCTCTTTATCGATGCCGACAACAATCAAATCCAAGCCGCCTATGATGTCGGCGCGCCCGTTATCGAGCTGCACACCGGCGCATACGCCGACGCACACAGCCACGCCGAACAAATCAAACAATTCGAGCGTCTGCAAAACGGCGCGCATTTTGCCAGCGATTTGGGCTTGGTTGTCAACGCCGGACACGGCCTGACCATACACAACGTTACCCCCATCGCCCAAATCCTCGCCATCCGCGAGTTGAACATCGGACATTCGCTGATTGCCCAAGCCCTCTTCCTCGGCCTGCCCGAAGCCGTCCGCCAGATGAAGGAAACCATGTTCAGGGCAAGACTGCTGCCTTGATAGGCGACACCCACCTTTTCAGACGACCTTCTCTCAACAAGGAGACCACCGCATGATTTACGGCATAGGCACAGACATCGTTTCCCTCAAACGCATCATCCGCCTGAGCAAAAAGTTCGGACAAGCGTTTGCCGAACGCATCCTCACGCCCGAAGAGCTGCTCGAATTCCCGCAAGCGGGCAAACCCGTCAACTACCTTGCCAAACGCTTTGCCGCCAAAGAAGCCTTCGCCAAAGCCGTCGGCACGGGCATACGCGGCGCGGTTTCCTTCCGCAATATCGGTGTCGGGCATGACGCATTGGGCAAACCCGAATTCTTCTACGCCCCCGCCCTGTCCAAATGGCTGGAAGAACAAGGCATCAGCCACGTCAGCCTCAGCATGAGCGACGAAGAAGACACCGTGTTGGCATTCGTCATTGCCGAAAAATAAGACAATATCCATCGGCAGGTAGGATTCCCAAATCCGACCTTTCCGAATTTTCAGACGACCTTTCTCCCCATTCCCATGACCCAAGACACCCGCCCCCTTATCCGCGTCGTTGCCGGCATCCTGCTCAACCAAGACGGCGACTACCTGCTCAGTTCCCGCCCAGAAGGCAAACCCTATGCCGGATATTGGGAATTGGCCGGCGGCAAAGTCGAAGCGGGCGAAACCGACTTCCAAGCCCTGCAACGCGAGTTTGAAGAAGAACTCGGCATCCGCATCCTCGCCGCCACGCCTTGGCTGACCAAAATCCATTCCTACGAACACGCCCGCGTCTGTCTGAAATTCCTATGGGTAAACCCCGACCAATGGACGGGCGAACCCCAATCCCGCGAAGGACAGGCATGGTCGTGGCAGAAAGCCGGCGATTTCAACGTCGCCCCCATGCTACCCGCCAACGGTCCGCTGCTGCGCGCCCTCTCCGTCCCCCGCCAGCTTCAAGGTCGTCTGAAAACCGGTTTGCACGGACAAAACAGCACCGTCGAATACCACATCGCACCCTACTCCCTTGCCGAACCGCACCACACCAACATCCTCATCTCAGAAACCGAACTGCGCAAGCTCGGCAAACTCCCCCAAGCCCAAAGCGTTTGGGTATCAATACACACCCGCGAACAATGGCTGCGCGTGCAAGATGCCGACGTCGTCGTTTGGCAAGTCAACGACGACGCAAGCGCACGACAAGTGCTTGAAATATTGGAACAAGGCGTATCCATTCCGCTGATTGTCGCCGCGCCCGAAACACTGGTTTCAAACTACCGCGACCGCTGGCTCTCGACAGGCGCACACACCGTCCTGACCGACAACGATACCGAGATCGTCTGAAATGGACAAAAACCGCAAACTCCTCCTCGCAGGCGTCCTCCTCATCCTCTTCGCCGCCGCCAAACTCCTGCTGCTGGACTGGTGGCAGAAACAACAGCCCCAAGCCCGCACCGCCGAGTGCGACCTCATCAAAGGCTGCACCCTGCCCGACGGCTCACACGTCCGCTCCACCCCCATCAGCACCCGTTCCGCCTTCGACATCACCATCGAAAACGCCCCTGCCGAAACACAACAAGTCAGCATCAGCTTCAGCATGAAAGATATGGACATGGGCTTCAACCGCTACATGCTCGAACAGCAATCCCCGCACACTTGGCAAGCGCGCCAAATCCACCTGCCCGCCTGCGTCGAAGGCAGGCGCGACTACATCGCCGACATCACCATAGGCGGACAGACTTTTCAGACGACCTTTACCGCCCAATAAGTGTGCTACGCGTATTCAAACAGGAAAACTTTTGTCGGATGAGTCATCATAGATTCAATTTCAATCAGAAACCTAAAAAGAGTGCCTATAACATGAAAGCGATTGTTTAGATGTTTTTCACACTAAACAATCGCTTTCTTCAGGTTTGTACAACATAAAACCATGCCGGTTTATATTTAACTCCCCATCAAGCCGATAAGCTAAAAATCCCATTAAAATCAACATATCAATTCCATATTCAATATATTGGGATTCCACCATCAAGCCGTTTATAGTGGATTAAATTTAAATCAGGACAAGGCGACGAAGCCGCAGACAGTACAGATAGTACGGCAAGGTGAGGTAACGCCGTACTGGTTTAAAGTTAATCCACTATACAATCCGCCTCCTTTATTCTTTATCCCTAACCCATCCTCCGCGCCGACAAACGTAAAAGAAACAGATTCAGCACATTATCCAACCATGCCCCAGTCCCTTAAAAACAAATGAAAATATTAAAAACCCACCCACATCGCAATCTAATGCTTCCAAATCTCCCTATTTAAGTTTGCTTATCATTGACATCCTCCCCTTGCTAAAGCAAGGAGATTCCTACGGCGGTTAGTGATGTTCTACCAACTCGCTTCGGTGGGTTCGTGCTGCTGACAACCTGACTGCATTGTTCACTTCACACGCGCTACGGAC
>NZ_CALNWV010000031.1:0-29748 GCF_940793045.1 Neisseria sp. Marseille-Q2251 | reverse complement strand
AGTCATGGCGTTGAATTTAAAGATGACAATGAGGTTTGTATAGTAACTTGAATGTCATTGCCGGTAAAGCAAATGGGATAAACGGTAAAAAGGTCGCCTGAATGGAGGTTTTCAGACGACCTTGATAGCTGCTTGGTTTTTAGCCTAATCTATACTTGTATTATCTAAGATAACAGAATCATGACAGTAAGCTTTTTAGCCATTCAATGAACCGATCAAACCAACTTCCTTTATTTTCATGTAAAGATTCCTGTTCAGATTGGATGGCAACTCTATCTACACATTGACCTCTAGTGTAATCTTGAACCCTAAAATGATCATCTTGATCTTTTTTAAGGCAAATTGTATCTCCAAAACCAGTGAAATTCGGCTCTATCCTTAATTGTTCATTTTTATTTACATTAGGGCGAAGCCTAATTGCATAAACTTGCCCATCTTCTAATTTTAAATTTGGAAAGTTTGAAGAATTCAACATAATACATTTTTCTTTGGTCGGGTAATTTTCTTCAAATGTTGTCTCATAGAGCATGCTATCCATATTTTCTGAAAAAACTTGAGATATATCTATGAAATACGCACCAATCAAGCCGATTTTTTCAATATAAAGGCAAGGATTATTATTAACCATCCTGATGCTAACTACACCATCTGCATTAGGGGCTTTGGAAAAAGCATTGCAATTAACTGTAAATAACAAAATTGACAATGCAGTAAATAGTTTTATGTACATAGAAATTTCAAGTAAGCAAAACAGCTATTGTAACGAATACGAAGCAAAGGTCGTCTGAAAACTTTCAGACGACCTTTATGAAAGTTGGGGTTCCAATTCAATCTACACCCTACACCTGTTATGTAAACAATGCGGTGTTTTCTTACATCTTTTTCTTTAGTATTTTTATCCTGATTTAAACCGAAACCAATATACCCGCTAGTCGTAGTCGAAAGGTTCGAATTCTTCGTCCAGCCGTTCGCATGAGATGAACTGTTGCTCGGCGGCTTTGGTTTCTTCATCGCTCAACATGAACAATCCGCCCCATCGGTCTTTTTGATAGGGTTTTTGATAGGTTTGGCGGAGGAATTCATATTGTTCGGCGGAGAGATAGGGGCGGTGGCTTTCCAATTGTGCAAACAGTTGCTCTCGGTAGGTTTCAGGAGAAAGACCGTCGGTGGGGTAATAGTCGGCTTGGGCTTGGAGCAGCCTGCGGAAGATAAAGTCTGCTAAGTTTGCGGCTTCTACTACGCTGAAGTCGTCATCGTGATACAGGCGTGTGATACATGGCTCGCCTTCTTGGCGGTAGTCGAATGCGTAGTAATCGCCGTTGCCCGCTCCGGCAAAGGCGATGAGTTTGCCACGGTATTCGGGTTTCAAACTCATCCATTCACTGTCGTCGCATAGTTGTTCGTTGATTCCCTGCAATTCGTCGGTGTGAGGCAGTTCAAATTCCGATCCAACCAGCAATAGGGGCGGATGCTTGAGCAACTTGGGAAAGGTTTCGCTATACCATTTGCTGCCCAATTCGCCCCAGTCCAACATACCGTCGGCAGCGAGGCGTTTGTATAGGTTGGGCAGGGAGATGCCGTATTGTGTTTCGGTTTGGCTGATGAAATCCTGATAATTCATGATGTTTCCTTTGCTAGATTTTGGTTTTGAACTTCATTGAAGCCGCGTTTTCAGACGACCTCTTCCCTTTCTCATTTTACCGTCTGCCGTTTAAATAAGGCCTTGCCTGAAGGATGACGAGTTTACCGCCTGTGAAAGCCCATTCTATGTCTTGTTCGCCGTTGCCGAAAAGCTGTTTGCTTTGCTGTCCAGCTTGGTCGAGGCGGCGGATTTGGTCGTGGTTCATGACGTTGCCGCCGGTTATCGGCACTTCCCTGACGCCGCCGTTTTCATCCAGTTGCAGTGCGGTGGTTTCGTTGGAGGAGCTGAGGCGTTGTACGGCGTCGTTGCGGCGGTTGTAAACGGCTTGTTCCGCCACCCGTTTTCCTTCGACCACGCGAATGCCCAGCCCGCGTTTGGCGGCGATGTAGGACGTGTTTTTCTGCGCGGTATCGTAGGGATTGACGGTAACGAGTACGCCGGAGAGGTCGGCATTGATGCTTTGCTGGACGAAGACGCTCATTTTCACGCTGTCGTGCGGCAGTCCGGCGATGCGGCGGGCTTCGTACGCGCTGTAATTGAAGACGGAAGCCCAAGATTGTTTCACTGCTTCCGCCAATGCGTTTTCTCCGGTTACGTTCGGCACGGTGGTGTACAGCCCTGCGCCGCTGAAATTCGGCAGGTCTTCGGAATTGGACGAGCTGCGGACGAACACGCCTTTGCTGTTTAACTGGCTGCGCCATTGTTCCGCCCAGGTGCGTTTCCATTCGGAAGGGATTTCGGCATCGGTGATTTTTTTCTGCAATGCGAGCAAGGCGGTACGGCGTTTGCGGTTGTCGCCGCCACTTTGCGATTCGATTTGTGCCAGTGTTGCCGCGTTGATGCCGAGTTTGTCCATCATGGCGCGGTAGTAGGCGAAGGGGATGCAGAATCCGTCGGGGACGTTGCTGTCTGCGATATGGGCGCGGATATGGCCGAGGTTGGCGGCTTTGCTGCCGCAGTAACGGCTGTCTTCACGGCGCAAGTTGGCAAGCGGCCGCAGGCTGTAATCGGAAGTGTCGGGCTGCGGCAGGGAGAGGTCGTCTGAAAATGTTTTGGCGGCTGTGTTTCGGTTGGTTTGGGCGACCCGGTATTGTTTTGCGTCTGCCTCCAATTCGATGCGGCGGCCGATATAGGGGGCGAGGATTTTTTCTGCGTCTTTGAGGTAGATGTTGGGAATGCCCCAGCCGCGCGCCAAGACGTTCACATGCGACAGCGCGGTGGACGGTTTTTCGCTGATGATGCCTGCTACGGGCGACAACACCAGCGGCACTTCTTTCAAGATGATGATGTCGTCCGCACCGACATCGTAAAGGTCGTCTTCCTGAGTGATGACGCGCAATGTGCCTACCGCTTTCCCCCTGTGCAACGGTAAATAAGGGAAATTCTGTATCAGGCTTTCTTGGGTGACGAAGGGGACTTTGCTTTGCGCAGCAACGGTTTCCTGCCACAGGGAATTGGTTTTGTAACGCAGCGGGGCGAAGAAACTGTCTTTCAGACGACCTTCTGCCAATTTCAGCAATTCGGGCGTGATTTTGTCGCCTTCCCAAAATTCGTAAACGTATTCTTGAGTGCTGTTCTGCCAACTGATGGTGCCGAACAGGAAGCGGCGGTTCGGGCTGCGGTATTGTTCGAACAATTCTTTGCGCGTCGGCATCGGTTTCAAAATCTCGGCAAGATAGGTTTCGTGCAGGCGGTATTTCGGCGTGTTGATGTAGTCGGTGCGGTTGTTGTCTTCGCGGTCGATAAGGAAGAGGACGTGCGGGATTTCATATTCGCTGTCTTGTTCGTAAACACGGGAAAGCAGGTCGAAATCGGCGCGGCTGCGGATGGCGGACAGCGCGGGCGTTTGCGCTTTAACCAGCGTGGCGGCTTGGCGTTTGTCAGACTCAAAATAAGAAGGCTTGCGCGCGGTCGGCGCGGCGGTATCTACGGCTGCGGAGTCAGGTTGGCAGGCGGCGAGCAGGAGTAATAGTGAGAGGCAGATGCTGGTTTTCATGATAATGGCAATGAGAAAAAAACGGATTGTAGCAACAAAAGGTCGTCTGAAAATCAAGCCTGATTCTTTTTTCAGTTTGTACTGCTAGAATTCCGACTTCATTTCCAGCCTGTCGTTTTCAGACGACCCGCCACATTTCTTCGAACAAGTAGGATACAAAACATGAATAAAACCGGATTATTTCTCTCCTTTGCGTTCTTCGCCGCCGCCCCGCTTTCCACGGCAGAAACCTTACACTCATCCGGCAAAGGACGGGTACAAGTCAAGAAGACGGAAATTACGCAGCGGCATACAAAACAAACGGACGGCAAACCGCTTGCCGACGGCTTCGGCAGCCTGTCGCGCCAAGATGCGCGCGTACGCGAAATCCTGAGTTTGATTGCGCCTGACGCAGACGTGGAAAAACTGAATATGATGTCGCTGCGGCCTTGGAAAAACGGCCTCCAAGTCGCACTGGTGTGCCTGAATAAGCATCCGCTTGGCGATTTTTACCGCGAAAACCCGAATCACTACGCGCAATGCGGACCTGACTCGGGCAATCCTGTCGCTCAAATGACCCTTGCCATGCTGACAAAGGATGCCGATGGCAAATTCGCCCTTGCCGCCACGCCTTATACCGAACGTTATGATTATGAAGAAAAAGACGAATTTTATCCGTCACCCAAACTCGCTATGAACGGGAAGCGGCAGTTTGTCGTGCAAATCCCCGATGGCGGTTTGCAAATCGGGCTGCCCGCCCGTCTCGATTTTGCCGCTTATCGCCTGAACGATAAAACCGATGCCTTCGGCCTGCGCTTGCAGAACACGGTCGGTTATGCAGGAGGCGGCAGTTTGGGAGAGTTTATGGTGCTGTTTGCCGTTATTGAAGGTCGTCTGAAACCCGTTTTGAACGCCAACACCTTTACGCTTGAAAACATTGCCGGCAGCTGGAATAAGGACGGCACACGCCAGCATGATGTATATACCGACACATACATCCTGAAAATGTCGCCGCAGCAGCATAATGGATTTTACGACATCATTTGGCGAGTGAAGGGCATGAAAAACGGCGAACGGAAAGTCTACCGCTGGGATGCGGAAAAACAGGAGTATGGCAGTTTGGAATAGTAGCGTTGCCGGTTGCCATACAGGATGGCGTATCGGCGGCAGGCATCATGCGAAAGCAGTTGGTATGGTGTTTTGCCTGATTGGGAATCCAATCGCTTTCGGTTTTTGAGGTACGCTGCCGCTTGTATATTCCGTCCGTCATGATGGGATGGCAAAAGGTCGTCTGAAAACTCAAATCCGGATTTTCAGACAACCTTTCCCTTTACCCAACCCTTTTAAACCATCGCTTGATACAACGCAATCATCAGCGGCATGGTGATGACGCACAGCAGCGTCGTGATGCCGTAAATCGCACTGGCTTTACGGGCGTTCTGACCATAAACCATCGCCATTTGGGTAACGGTGGACGCGGCGGGGCTGACGGTGGCAAGGAAGCTGATGAGGACGACGGTGTCGCTGTGTCCGCCCAAGTGGGCAATGCCTGAAAATTTGACAAACACCAGCAGAATCAGCGGGATAAGTATCAGGCGCAGGAAGGCGACGAGGTAAATCCGTTTGGAGAGGACGATTTCTTTGAGCGGCAGCGAGGCAATCAGCATTCCGGCAACGAGCATGGCGACCGGACCGATCATGCTGCCGACGGTGGCGAGCGTATTGTCGATGATGTGCGGCAGTTTGATTTGGAAAGCGAACATGAACACGCCGATAAAGATGGAAAGGATGTTGATGTTGGTCAGTACGGTTTTCCACGCCAGATTGCCGCGCCCGCAAAGCAGCAGGCGCAAGTGCGTCCAGAAAAGGAACATTTGGACGATGATGAAGCCGCTGGTGTAAATCACCCATTGCGGCCCGAAAATCGACATCACCAGCGGGATGATGAGGTTGCCGGAATTGGTGTAAACCGTGGCAGCGTGTTCGAGCGTGTCGAGCTTGAACAGGGTTTTGAAAAGCCTGCCCAGCGCGATCAGCAGGATGTGGAACACGACTGCTAGGGCAACCGAGAGCTTCAGTCCGTCAATGATGTCGGGCGTGTTCTCGATTTGAAAGGCGTGAATCATCACCGACGGGCTGATGAGGTAAAGCGCGATGACGGAGAGCGTGCGGCTGTGTTCGGAATTCAGGAGCTTAAACTTCACCAACGCCATGCCCATCAGGACAATCAGGGTCAGCTCGGTGATTTTGCCGGCAAGGAGCAGGGCGGTTTCCATGAGTGTGGCACATTTTGGGAAAACGGAAATTTTACGCTTGCGCGCCAGTGCGGACAATGTATTCGGAACACGGTTTCAGACGACCTTTCCGAGCTTGCCGCCGTATTCAAATGGCGAAGGTCGTCTGAAAACCCAACGCTCCGATTTTCAGACGACCTCCCGCCCTGCTCTGTCTTATTCACGCACAGAGGCGGCAGGAATGACTGCGTGTTGCGCAGGCAAAATGTTGACAATTTTTCACCCGACAACAGGGCGTTTTCAGTATAATACCGCCCGCAAATTTTCCTTTTTTTTGAAAAGCATAAATCATGACTACTTCAAATCAAAATGTGCTGGAGCGCATATTCAATTTAAGCGCAAACGGCACGAATGTGCGCACTGAGCTGATGGCAGGTCTGACCACCTTCCTCGCCATGTGCTACATCATCATCGTCAATCCGCTGATTCTCGGCGAGACGGGCATGGACATGGGCGCGGTATTCGTCGCCACCTGCATCGCTTCCGCCATCGGCTGCTTCGTGATGGGCTTCGTCGGCAACTATCCGATTGCGCTCGCGCCGGGCATGGGTCTGAACGCCTATTTCACTTACGCCGTCGTCAAAGGCATGGGCGTGCCTTGGCAGGTAGCTTTGGGCGCGGTATTCGTTTCCGGCATCATTTTCATTTTATTTAGCTTTTTCAAAGTGCGCGAAATGCTGGTAAACGCGCTGCCTATGGGTTTGAAAATGTCGATTGCCGCCGGTATCGGTCTGTTTTTGTCACTGATTGCGCTCAAAGGTTCCGGCATCATCGTCGCCAGCGACGCGACTTTGGTGAAACTGGGCGACATCCACCAACCCGTCGCGCTCTTGGTGCTGGCAGGCTTCGCTATGGTGGTGGCTTTGGGGCATTTCCGTGTCAAAGGTGCGATTATCTTGACTATTCTGACACTCACAGCCATTTCCACCCTGCTGGGCTTGAGCGATTTTAAAGGCGTGGTCGGCGAAATTCCGAGCATGGCGCCGACTTTCATGCAGATGGATTTCAATGGTCTGTTTACCCTCAACATGGTCAGCGTGATTTTCGTCTTCTTTCTGGTCGATTTGTTTGACTCCACCGGCACGCTGGTCGGCGTTTCCCACCGCGCAGGCCTGCTGGAAGACGGCAAACTGCCTCGTCTGAAACGCGCCCTGTTCGCCGACTCGACCGCCATCGTAGCCGGTGCCGCCTTGGGTACGTCTTCAACCACGCCGTATGTCGAAAGCGCGGCGGGCGTGTCCGCAGGCGGCCGCACCGGACTGACCGCCGTAACCGTCGGCGTATTGATGCTGGCGTGTCTGATTTTCTCGCCGCTGGTGCAGAGCATCCCCGGCTTCGCTACCGCGCCCGCGCTGCTCTACGTCGGTGCGCAAATGCTGCGCAGCGCGCGTGAAATCGACTGGGACGACATGACCGAAGCCGCCCCCGCCTTCCTGACCATCGTGTTCATGCCTTTCACCTACTCGATTGCCGACGGCATTGCATTTGGTTTCATCAGCTACGCCGTGATCAAACTCTTGTGCAACCGCGTTAAAGACGTGCCGCCTATGGTGTGGATAGTTGCCGTATTATGGGCGTTGAAATTCTGGTATTTAGGGGGCTGATACCGTTTTCAGGTTAGCCATTTTATTCCCCGCAATAGCAAAAGGTCGTCTGAAAATTTTCAGACGACCTTTTTTGGTTTTTAAGATGTACTGAATATTTGAAACTTTACGCAATCGTTCCGCTCAATATTCAAAGGCATCAATCAGCCAATGCTTAAAACCATTCTTTCTTGCCGACAACATAAACTTGTTCAAATTCTTCCGGCGTAGATGTCAGGTATTTAAATATGTCGAAGAGAGATAAACCGACAACAGCTATCCAAGCAGGATGGATAAACATACCCACCACACCAATCGCCAAATAGATGATACCGGCTTTGTTTAAGCCCAAATAGAATTTATGCGCTCCGAAGCAACCTAAAAATAACGCCAAAGCCGCGGCGATGATGCGTTTGTTGGTAGTAGGAAGGGATTGCAGAGGTGTATTTTCGGACATTTTTTCTCCAAACGGATAGTCAAAATTAAGAAAGTGTTTTTAAGTATAGCAGAATAATGATATTAATTTCACATAGATTCTATTTTTATTGAATAACAAACCTATAAAATTTCGTAAATTTATGTTACAAAAACCCTAATTTACAGTTGAAATATGCGATTTTATATACATTTTTGGCATATTATACTTACTACCTTTATTTATCTTTTCGATTTATCCGCATCCCTTAGCCAACCCGCCCTGCTTAAAGTTTCAGACGACCTCGGCACTGCGTTTGACTCTGCCGCGCCTGTCTAGTTCAGATTTAAAAATGAAACAACACCAAACTCAGGGCAATCACCGCCATGCCCGAAGTCAAACCGTAAACGGTTTCGTGTCCGTCGGAATAACGCTTGGCGGCGGGCAGCAATTCATCCAGCGCGAGGAACACCATCACGCCCGCAATCACGCCGAACACCGCACCGAACACGAAAGGCGATAAAAACGGCTTGAGCAGGGTGTAGCCCAAAACCGCGCCCAAAGGTTCGGCAAGCCCTGAAGCGAGGCAGGCGAGGACGGTTTTTTTGCGGTTGCGGGTGGCAAAATAAACGGGGGCGGCAATGGAAATACCTTCGGGAATATTGTGTATCGCAATCGCGAGCGCCAGCGGCATTCTGACGGCGGGATTTTCCAGCGTGGCGAAAAACGTTGCCAAACCTTCGGGAAAGTTGTGTGCGGTAATGGCAAACGCCGCCATCATGCCGACGCGGGCAATGTGGCGGCGTTTGTTTTCCTGAAAGGCAGGGTCGTGCGGGTCGAGCGTTTCGTGCGGGTTCGGCACGATGCGGTCAATCAGCGCAATCGCCCCCATGCCCGCCAAAAAAGCCAGCGTTGCGGCGGCGAAGGCTTTGTCTTTGTCGTAAACCTGCCCGAAGGCTTCGCTGGATTTGTTGAAAATCTCCGTCAGCGACACATATACCATCGCCCCGCCCGCAAACGCCAAGCCGAACGACAATACGCGCGGGTTTGGCGTTTTGGAAAACATCACCAACCCGCTGCCCAGTACGGTAAACAATCCGGCGGCGAGGGCGATGCCGAAGGCGGTGATGAGGTTGGTTGAGCTGATATCAGGCATCGTCTTAAGTCGTTAACACAGTAAAGAAATCAGCCTAACATATTTTCCTAAATTAGAGAATAATTATTATTTTTATTTATATTATCAAGAACAATGTCGGATTAGAAACGTCGGGCAAATACAAAACCGCCTTACGATAAAAACCATTCCAACCGTTTTCCTTCCCCAAACAGCAACGCAGCCCGCCATCCGCTTACCTGAAACGCCGCCGGATTTTCCATATAAATGAAAGAAATGTTATGATTTTACAATCTTCCCTATTTCAGACGACCCCATGTGAATGACGTGAAAGGTCGTCTGAAATACATTCAAACCCCACCGAAACGAGACATTCATGACCCTGCAAATCGGTATCGACTTAGGCACGACCAACAGCCTGATTGCCCAGTTCCACAACGGCGAAACCCACCTGATTCCCAACCAACACGGCCATTTTCTGACACCGTCGGTTATCAGCGTCGCCGAAGACGGCAGCATCCTGACCGGCATCGCCGCACGCGAACGCCTCTCCACCGCCCCGACGCTGACCGCCTCGGCGTTCAAGCGATTTATGGGAACGGATAAAACTTTCCATTTGGGCAAGCGCACGTTCCGCGCCGAAGAATTGTCCGCGCTGATTTTGAAAAGTCTGAAAGAAGATGCGGAAGCCTTTTTGGGAGAACCGGTATGCGATGTCGTTTTGACCGTTCCCGCCTATTTCAACGCCATCCAGCGTCAGGCAACGAAAAACGCGGCGCAGATGGCAGGTTTGAACGTCCTTCGTTTGCTCAACGAACCGACTGCCGCCGGCCTTGCTTACGGTTTGCAGGAAAAACCCGACGACACGCGCTTTTTGATTTACGACTTGGGCGGCGGGACATTTGACGTATCCGTACTCGATTATTTCGACGGCGTCGTCCAAGTATCCGCCAGCGCGGGCGACAACCATTTGGGCGGCGAAGATTTCGTCAACGTCTTGCGCCAGTGCTTCCTGAAAAAATGTACGACACTGACGTCATCTGAAAGCGACAAACTGGCGCAAAACAGCGAATTGTGGCAGGTATTGGAAACCGCCAAGCGCAAACTTGGCGAAGAAATGCAGGCGGAAATCCGTTTCCATTACGGCGACACGGTTCACTCCGCCGTCATCAGCCGCGAAGAATTCCAAGAAGCCGCCACGCCATTAATGGGCCGCCTGCGCCAACCGCTGGAACGCGCATTGCGCGATGCCAAGCTGCACCCTTCGCAAATCGACGGCATCATCTTGGTCGGCGGCGCGACGCGGATGCCGATGATCCGTCATTCCATTGCCCAACTGTTCCGCCGCATCCCGCTTGTTTCGGTCAATCCCGACGAAGCCATCGCACGCGGCGCGGCGGTGCAGGCGGCGCTGATTGCGCGTAACGAAAGCGTGGAAGAAGTCGTCCTTACCGACGTGATGCCCTTCTCGCTCGGCACGGAAGCCGGCATGGACATTGGCGACCAATACGTTACCGGACGGTTTTTCCCGATTATTGAGCGCAATATGCCCGTTCCCGTTTCGCGCGTCGAAACTTTCATCACTTCCCACGACGGGCAGAAAGTGATTTTGGTCGATGTTTTGCAGGGCGAGTCCATGCTTGCCAAAGAAAACCTGAAACTGGGCGAACTGTCGGTCAACGTCCCGCCCAAGCCGAAAGGTCAGGTATCGATAGACGTCCGCTTTAGTTACGACGTCAACGGGCTTTTGGAAGTCGACATCAGCAACCGCGACCTGAATCTGCACATGAATCAGGTTTTCCGTCAAAACAGCCAAAGCCTGACGCCCGAAGAAATCCAGGCTTCCCTGATCAAACTCGCTGCCTTGAAAATCCATCCGCGCGATCAGCAGCACAATATCTATCTGTTAGAAAAAGCCAAACGCCTGTATGAAGAGTTCCTCGGCGACAACCGACACATCATCGCTGCGGAAGTGGCGCGTTTTGAAGCTGTATTGGAAACGCAGGACGCAATCGTCATCCAGAGAGCGCAACAGCAATTTAGCGAATTTTTAAACCGTTTCGACGGCGGCTGGCTGCTGTAAGCACATCGCTTTTTTACCGAACACGCCGGACAATCAAACATAAAACTCATTTAAAACAAAAAATTATGCGACATCAGCAAAAATAAGTTGACACCTTCCAACGGCATCCATATAATGCACGGCTTATCGGGTCGTTAGCTCAGTCGGTAGAGCAGCGGACTTTTAATCCGTTGGTCGAGCGTTCGAATCGCTCACGACCCACCAAATTTAAAAAGCTGAGTTGAAAAACTCAGCTTTTTTATTATCTTTCAGATACACGCAAACCAAACCATACGGAAACGCCGTATCGTTTTAAAACTAACCCGCCAAACCATCAAGGTTATCTGAAACGTCGGCAAATATAGTGGATTAACTTTAAATCAGGACAAGGCGACGAAGCCGCAGACAGTACAGATAGTACGGAACCGATTCACTTGGTGCTTCAGCACCTTAGAGAATCGTTCTCTTTGAGCTAAGACGAGGCAATGCCGTACTGGTTTAAAGTTAATCCACTATACAAAACCGCGTTTTCAGACGACCCCGCCAACGCCACTCGGAATCCACATGATCAGCAGACTAACCGGCAAGCTTATCGAGAAAAACCCGCCGCAAATCGTCATCGACGTCAACGGCGTCGGCTACGAAGCCGACGTATCCATGCAGACCTTCTACAACCTGCCCGCCTTGGGCGAAACCGTACAGCTGTACACCCAGCTTGTCGTCCGTGAAGACGCGCATTTATTGTTCGGCTTTGCGACTGCCGACGAGCGGGCGACGTTCCGCCAGTTGGTCAAAGTCAGCGGCATCGGCGCGAAAACCGCGCTGGGCATACTCTCCGCCATGTCCGCCGACGAGCTTGCCCGCGCGGTTGCCGATGAAGATATCAAACGCCTGTCCTCCGCCCCGGGCATCGGCAAAAAAACCGCCGAACGCATGGTTTTGGAACTGCGCGGCAAACTGGTTTCCCATGCCGCTGCCGACGGGCTTTTTGCCGCCGCGCCTGCCGCCGACGAAACGGACGACATCGTCAACACCTTGATTGTGCTGGGTTACAACGAACGCGAGGCAAAAGCCGCCATCAAAGGCATCCCCAAAGGCACGGAAGTCGGCGAAGGCGTTCGCTTGGCTTTGAAAAACCTGTTGAAATAAACATACCCTGCCTTGCCGTCAAAACGCGGCAACCATACAAAAAGGTCGTCTGAAACCCGATTCAGGTTTTCAGACGACCTCTTTTTTACGTCAAACCGCTTACGCGCCGCGTTTTTCCAAAGCGGCTACGGCGGGCAACTCTTTGCCTTCCAAAAATTCGAGGAACGCGCCGCCGCCGGTGGAGATGTAGCCGATTTGGTCGGTAACGCCGAATTTGGCAATCGCCGCCAGCGTGTCGCCGCCGCCCGCAATCGAGAATGCTTTGCTTTGGGCGATGGCTTCGGCAAGAGCTTTCGTGCCGCCCGCGAACTGGTCAAACTCAAACACACCGACCGGACCGTTCCACACCACCGTGCCTGCGGCTTTGAGCAGTTCGGCAAGCGCGGCGGCGGATTTCGGACCGATGTCCAAAATCATATCGTCTTCGGCAACGTCGGCAATGTCTTTTACCACCGCTTCGGCATCGGCGGCAAAGGCTTTGGCAACGACGACATCGGTCGGCAGCGGTACGGAGCCGCCTTTGGCCGCCATTTTCGCCATGATTTTTTTGGATTCTTCCACCAAATCGTGTTCCGCCAGTGATTTGCCGATGGCTTTTCCTTCCGCCAACAGGAAAGTGTTGGCGATGCCGCCGCCGACGATGAGTTGGTCGACTTTGTCCGCCAGCGATTCGAGGATGGTCAGCTTGGTGGACACTTTGCTGCCGGCGACAATCGCCACCATCGGGTGCGCAGGCTCTTTCAGGGCTTTGCCCAAAGCGTCGAGTTCGCCCGCCATCAATACGCCGGCGCAGGCAACGGGCGCGGCTTGGGCGACGGCTTCGGTCGAGGCTTGGGCGCGGTGGGCGGTGCCGAACGCGTCGTTAACGAACACGTCGCACAAGGCGGCATAGGCTTTGCCCAGTTCCAAATCGTTTTTCTTCTCGCCTTTGTTGATGCGCACGTTTTGCAGCATGACGACATCGCCCGCGTTCAGGGCGGGTTTGTTTTCACGCCAGTTGTTCAATACTTTCACGTCTTTGCCCAACAAGTTGCCCAAGTGCGCGGCAACGGGCGCGACATCGTCTTCAGGATGGAACTCGCCTTCGGTCGGGCGGCCCAAGTGGGTCATCACGATAACGGACGCGCCGTTGTCCAAGCAATATTTGATGGACGCGAGCGAGGCGCGGATACGGGTGTCGTCGCTGATTTTGCCGTCTTTGAACGGCACGTTCATATCGGCGCGGATGAGGACGGTTTTGCCCTGCACGTTTTGTTCGGTCAGTTTCAGAAATGCCATGGTGTATCCTTTGTGAAGGTTGGAAACGGAAATGGGAATGTTCTCAATTATCCGCGAACGGGGCGCATCGGTAAAGGCGGGATTTGTCTGCGCTTGATTTGCGTCAGCGGCAGCGGCGATATAAGGTCGTCTGAAAACGTGGTTTGTATGCAGTATAGTGGATTAACTTTAAACCAGTACGGCGTTGCCTCGCCTTAGCTCAAAGAGAACGATTCTCTAAGGTGCTGAAGCACCAAGTGAATCGGTTCCGTACTATCTGTACTGTCTGCGGCTTCGTCGCCTTGTCCTGATTTAAAGTTAATCCACTATAAAAAACCAAAACCTTCCTTTCAGACGACCTCCCGCCGAATCTTTGCTAAACTACACGAAAATACGTTCACATCCTCAAAACTATGCTCACTTACACCCCGCCAGACCCGCGCCAACCTGCCAAAACCCATGAAAAACCCTGGCTCTTGCTGCTGATGGCATTTGCCTGGCTGTGGCCGGGCGTGTTTTCGCACGACTTGTGGAACCCCGCCGAACCCGCCGTCTTCACCGCTGTCGAAGCCTTAGACGCAGGCGAGACGCCGTTGGTCGCCCATGTGTTGGGACAGCCGGATTTTCAGATTCCACCCGTCTATTTGTGGGTGGCGGCGGCGTTCAAGCACCTATTGTCGCCTTGGGCGGCGGACGCTTATGATGCCGCGCGTTTTGCGGGCGTTTTCTTTACGATTATCGGACTGACCGCCTGCGGTTTTGCCGGATTCAACTTTTTGGGCAGACACCACGGACGCAGCGTCGTCCTTATCCTGATCGGCAGCATCGGACTGCTCTCGGTCGCGCACTTCCTCAACCCCGCTTCCGCCGCCTTTGCCGCATCGGGCATGATATTGTGCGGCTTTTCATTGGCGCAACGCCGCGTCATTACCGCCTCACTGCTACTGGGCTGCGGCTGGGCGTTGCTGTCGCTTTCATCGGGCTATCTGATGACCGCCGCGCTGATGTTTTTAGCACCCGCCCTGTTGCTCGATGCGCAATGGCGCGTCAAACGTTATTACCTGACGCTGGTCGGCGCGTTTGCCATCGGACTGCCGCTGTTGACGGTTTACCCGCTCATCTTCTCCAGAACGCAGCCCGAACTCTTTTCCATCTGGCTGCAACATCACTCGCTCGGCGCATTCGGTGGTTTGGGTGGTTTTCAGACGACCTTCAGCCTGTTCTATTACCTGAAAAACCTGCTCTGGTTCACGCTGCCCGCGTGGCCGCTCGCCGCATGGACGTTAAGCCGCCCCCGCATCCGCGAAAAAAACTGGAGCGTATTGTGCATTTCGTGGTTCCTCATCGTCCTCAGCATTCTTGCCGTCAGCCCGCAACGCCTGCAAGACAACCTCGTTTGGCTGCTGCCCCCGCTTGCCCTGCTCGGCGCGGCGCAACTGGACGGACTGCGGCGCGGCGCGGCGGCGTTTATCAACTGGTTCGGCGTCATGGCGTTCGGACTTTTCGCCATTTTCCTGTGGACGGGCTTCTTCGCTATGAACTACGGCTGGCCTGCCAAACTCGCCGAACGCGCCGCCTATTTCAGCCCGTATTACACGCCCGACATCGACCCGATACCGATGGCGGTCGCCCTGTTGTTTACCCCGCTGTGGCTGTGGGCGATTACCCGCAAAAACATCCGCGGCAGACAGGCAGTGACCAACTGGGCGGCAGGCGTTACGCTGGCATGGGCATTGCTGATGACCCTGTTCCTGCCGTGGCTCGACGCCGCCAAAAGCCACGCGCCCGTCGTCCTCCAAATGGAAGCCGCCCTCTCTCCCGAACTGAAACAACGGCTTTCAGACGACCTAGAATGTATCAGCATCGCCAACGAAGACCACCGCGCCCGTATCGCTTGGGCGCAATACAGCGACTTGACACTCCATATCGACGACGCTGCCTGCCGCTACCGTCTGGTGCAGCAGCCTAAAAATACCGATGCGCCGCCGGGCTGGACGAAAATCTGGCAGGGCGCGCGCCCGAGAAACAAAGTGGAAGGCTTCGCCCTGCTGGAGAAAGCGGAATGAATCCGCTAGGGGCGTGAATGGCAAACGTCGTCTGAAAATCAGTTTCAGACGACGTTTTTTCATGAGGATTTGAGTATCAGAAACATCGTTTGCAAGAATACGTCTGACGGGCATTTGATAAACACAAAGGTCGTCTGAAAAACCCATATTCAGGTTTTCAGACGACCTTTTACGCTTCAAATCCCGCGTTATTGCAGACTGTGTTCCAGCGACACGCCTGCCGCCCAGCCGGTTTTGGGGTCTTTGCTTTCTTTGACTACGCCTGAGTTGAACGAGAGGGTCGTGCGTTTGGAGAATTTGTATTCGGTATTGAACGCGAGCTGTTTGTAGTTCTTGCCGGTATCGGAGCGGCCGTAGGCGACGCCGAGTTTGGGGGTGATGTTGCCCATGGTGTAGCCGGCGGTGACTTGAAAATCGCGGGTGTTGGTATTGGTTTTGGTTTCGTCTTCCCAGTGGAATTTGTCGGCGACATTGCGGGCGTACATCATACCGGCGGCGAGGTAGAGATTGTCTTTGTCGTAGCCGACTTTCATGGAATGAACCTGCCTGTCTTTGGTATCGTCAGGCGAACCGTTGCGGGCGTATTCGAGGGCGTAGTGGGCATTGAAGCCGTTGGTCGGGTGTTTATAGTGCAAGCCTAATCCCGCCATCCAGTCGCCATTGCGCTTTCTGTCTTTGTATTTGTTGGCACCGGGCGCGATTTGGACGCGGTAGTTGAAGCCGTTGTCGAAGGTTTTGGATTCGTAGTTCAGGGCGATTTCACGGCCGCCGAAACGGGTCATGCGCCCCATGGTTTGGGTGTGGTTGTTGCCGTTGAATGCGTCTTGTTCGCCGGTCAGGTAGTGCATGGGGGTACTGAGCCAGCCGGCGCGGACAGTACCGAAATCGCCGCGCAGGCCGACATAGGAGTCGTCCGTACTCCAGCCGTTGTAGTCGAAGGCGACGAATGAATTGACGCCGTAGATGAGCTTGAGGTCTTTGTCGAGTTTTTCACTGCCCATAATCCAAATGCGGCTGTTGTTGTCGGATATATCGGTAGCGGATTGGCCTTTGCCGTTGCGTTCGTGCTCGATGGAGGTAAATATCCGTCCGCCGATTTTGGCTTCGTTATCGGATGCGAACGCGGGAACGGCAAGCGGGACGGCAACCGCAATCATCAGCAACTTCTTCATTTTATTCTCCTTTTGTTTGATTTTTCTGAACTTTTGTTTCAACAGGGTTTTATACTATTTTAGGCTTGCAAAAAAATCAATATTTTTGTAATCGCTTGTAACTTTTATTTTCAAAAATGTTTTTTATGGCGTTTTTTTGTGTTATCTTGCAAACCAATTCCAAGAACAGGCGGATTTTTTCAGATATTTATAGAGAATAAATCTTTTTATCCGCCTAAATTCAGAATATTTCCCTATTTTGTAGTCGTATGTAATTTTTTATTTCTGCAAGACTCAAACCTGAGGGGAGATAAGGAAAAGAGGAGAAACAACGTGCTGCCGACCAAACTTTATTCCGTATCGGCTTTATCGCTTGCCGTGGTGCTTGCGCTGTCGGCGTGTCATCGCGAAGTCAAGCCCGCGCCCGAATTCAAACGCAGCGAATACAATAAAATCGTCATCAGCAACGCAGTCGAACCGAGTACGCTCGACCCGCAAAAAAGCTCGGATATGGCGGCGGGCGCGATTATCCGTCAGATGATGGACGGCTTGGTCAGTACGGATGCCGAAGGCAAAACCATTCCCGCGTTGGCGTTGAAATGGGAGCCGTCGGACGAAGGGCGCGTTTGGACGTTCCACCTGCGCGATGCGAAATGGAGCAACGGCGACCCGATTACCGCCGAAGATTTCGTTTACAGCTTCCGCCGCCTCGCCGATCCCGAAGTCGCCGCGCCTAGCAGCAGCTATTTGGAAGACGCGAAAATACAGGGGGCGGCGGAAATCCTGCAAGGCAAGGCGAAGCCGGATACTTTGGGCGTCAAGGCTTTGGACGAGAAAACGCTGCAATTCACGCTCACCGCGCCTGTGCCGTATTTCCCCGACATGCTGATTCAGCAATTCACCTATCCCGTCCACCGCGCCACGGTCGAGAAATTCGGTGAAAAATGGACGCAGCCGGGCAATTATGTCTCCAGCGGCGCATACATCCTCAAAGAATGGCACGTCAACAGCCACATCACCATGGATAAAAACCCCGCTTATTACGACAGCAAAAAAGTATCCATCCCGCGGGCGGTGTTCCTCGCCAGCGGCAAAGAATACGACCGCTACCGCGCCGACGAAGTGGACGTTACCTACGGCATCCCTTCCGACCAGATTAAGATTGCCGAGAAAGAATTTCCCGGTCAGGTTCGGCGCGCGACTTTGCTGTGTTCTTGGTTTTTAGAGCCGAACTTGGAATCCGCCGAATTTAAAAATCCCAAAGTCCGCCGCGCGCTCAACCTGCTGACCGACCGCGCCATCATTACCAAGGTTGCCGCACGCGGCGACAAGGAAGCGTTCCAGCTTACCCCGCCGAATATGCAGGGCGGCGGCGAGTCTGCGCCTGCGTGGAAGCCGCTGAAACGCGAAGCGCGTATTGCCGAAGCAGAAAAACTCTTGCGCGAAGCGGGTTATAGCGAAGAGAAACCGTTCGAGTTCCAAATCGTCTATACCACCAGCGAGGCCGCCAAAAAACAAATCACCGCGCTGCAATCCATTTGGAAGGCGACCGTGCCGTTCGTTCGCCCCACGTTGATGAACGAAGAATGGAAAACCTTCTTGGACAAGCGCATGCAGGGCAATTTCAGCATGGCGTTCGCGGGCTGGTGTTCCGACTACAACGACCCTGCGGGCATGCTCAATATTTTCAAATCCAACAATCCGAACAACGCCTTCCATTACAAGAATCCCGAGTTTGACAAGCTGATGAACAGCACGCTCGAAGCGGGCATTTCCGCCGAAGAACGCGCCCGCCGCTACGTCAGCGCCGAGGCGATGCTGCAACGCGACGACGCCTTTATCCCGCTGTATCACCAAGTCAGCATCAATCTGGTGAAACCCGACATCCAAGGCTACTCCGACCGCGACCCGCTGAAAAACTATACTGTTAAGAATTGGTCGTTTGCACCCAAGAAGTGATTTGATAACATAGACACGTTTTTCAGACGACTTCCCCGTACACTAAATTGAAGAGGTCGTCTGAAACCGCGAAACCCTATTGGAGAATCCCGTTCATGAATACCGTATCGAATTACCTGTCCGCATTGCGCGAAGCCATGAAGGCGCAAGGCTTGGACGCACTCGTCATCCCCTCCGCCGACCCCCATCTTTCCGAATACCTGCCTGCACACTGGCAGGCGCGCCGCGAATTGTCGGGCTTTACCGGCTCGGTCGGCACTTTCGTCGTAACCGCCGATGAAGCGGGCGTGTGGGTGGACAGCCGCTATTGGGAGCAGGCGACCAAACAGCTTGCGGGCAGCGGCATCGAGCTGCAAAAAAGCGGGCAAGTTCCGCCGTACAACGAATGGCTCGCGGCAAACCTGCCCGAAAACGCTGCCGTCGGCATCCCTTCCGATATGGTCTCGCTCACCGGCAAACGCACTTTGGCGCAATCCCTAGCCGCCAAAAACATCCGCATCGAACACCCCGACGACCTGCTTGATCAAGTGTGGACAAGCCGTCCCGCTATCCCCGCCGAAACCGTGTTCATCCACGACCCCGCCTACGTCTCCGAGTCCGCCGCCGAGAAACTCGCCCGCGTGCGCGCCGTCATGGCAGAAAAAGGCGCGGATTACCACTTGGTTTCCTCGCTTGACGACATCGCTTGGCTGACCAACCTGCGCGGCAGCGACGTGCCTTTCAACCCCGTTTTCGTGTCCTTCCTGCTTATCGGCAAAGACAACGCCGTCCTGTTTACCGACCAAGGTCGTCTGAACGCCGAAGCCGCCGCCGCGCTGCAAACCGCCGGCATCACGGTCGAACCTTATGCCCAAGTTGCCGACAAACTTGCGCAAATCGGCGGCGCGCTGCTCATCGAACCGAACAAAACCGCCGTCAGCACGCTCGTGCGCCTGCCCGAAAGCGTGCGCCTTATCGAGAGCATCAACCCGTCCACCTTCTTCAAATCCGTCAAATCCGAAGCCGACATCGCCCACATCCGCGAAGCGATGGAACACGACGGCGCGGCGTTGTGCGGCTTCTTCGCCGAGTTTGAAGACATCATCGACAACGGCGGCAGCCTGACCGAAATCGACGTGGACACCATGCTCTACCGCCACCGCAGCGTACGCCCGGGCTTCATCTCATTGAGTTTCGACACCATCGCAGGCTTCAACGCCAACGCCGCCCTGCCGCATTACAGCGCGACACCTGAAAGCCACAGCACCATCAGCGGCAACGGTCTGCTGCTCATCGACTCCGGCGCGCAATACAAAGGCGGCACGACCGACATCACCCGTGTCATCCCCGTCGGCACACCGACCGCCGAACAAAAACGCGACAACACCCTCGTTCTCAAAGCCCATATCGCGCTTGCCGAAGCCGTGTTCCCCGAAAACATCCTCTCGCCGATGATAGACGCCATCTGCCGCAAACCCCTGTGGCAGGCGCAATGCGACTACGGACACGGCACCGGACACGGTGTAGGCTATTTCCTCAACGTCCACGAAGGTCCGCAAGTCATCGCCTGCGCCGCCGTTCCCGGCCCGCAGCACGCCATGAAAAAAGGCATGGTTACCTCCATCGAACCCGGACTCTACCGTCCCGGCAAATGGGGCATCCGCATTGAGAACCTCGCCGCCAACCAAGCTGTTGCCAACCCGCAGGAAACCGAGTTCGGCAGCTTCTTGTACTTCGAAACCCTGACCCTCTGCCCCATCGACACCCGCCTGATGGACACCGCCATGATGACCGACGGCGAAATCGAGTGGGTCAACCGCTACCACGCCGAAGTCCGCCGCCGCCTCGAGCCGCTGACCGAAGGCGCGGCAAAAGCATGGCTGATCAAACGCACCGAACCGCTGGCGCGTTAACCGCAAAGGTCGTCTGAAAAAGGCCGTAGCGTGGGCTTTGCCCACGAGAAACACCAGCAAAAAGGTCGTCTGAAACCAAAAATCCGATTTCAGACGACCTCCGAAACAAACCCAAAACGCAGGCTTCCGCCCGCGACTGCCACAATAAAAAACCGTCCGAAATCCTATTCTAAAGTTTTCAGACGACCATAAAAAAAGCAAAAGCCCGCACACCCAAAAACCAAGGGCCTGACTACAAAGAAGAGAAACCATCCCAAGCGTCCGAACACCCGTTCAGACCGCCTTCCCGTATTCAGGCATATTCCGACCCACCACGCCCCGAGCAGGTACGATATGCTGAAATTCATCATCCGCCGCATACTTTCCGCCATCCCCACCATGCTGGTACTGATTACCGTCTCATTCTTCCTGATGCGGCTCGCACCCGGCAGCCCCTTCACCGGCGACAAAAACGTACCGCCCGCCGTACTGGCCAACATCGAGGCCAAATACCACCTGAACGACCCGATGTACCTGCAATACTTCAACTATCTCAAACAACTCGCCCACGGCGACCTCGGCCCCTCGTTCAAATACAAAGACTACAACGTCAACGAGCTGCTCGCCCAAGCTCTGCCCGTCTCCGTCGAACTGGGCGTGTACGCCTTCATCGTCTCCACCGTTTTGGGCGTACTCATGGGCACCATCGCCGCGCTCAGGCGCAACACATGGGCGGACTACACCATCATGACCGCCGCCATGACCGGCATCGTCGTCCCCAGCTTCGTCAAAGCCCCCATCATGATTTTCATCTTCGCCATCACCCTCAAATGGCTGCCCGCCGGCGGCTGGAATGACGGCTCGTTGACCAGCCTCATCCTGCCCGTCGCCGCCCTCTCCATCGGCTATGTCGCAGGCCTCGCCCGCATCACGCGCGGCGCGATGATAGAAGTGTTGAACAGCCCCTACATCCGCACCGCCCGCGCCAAAGGGCTGTCCATGAACAGCATCGTCCTGCGCCACGCACTGCGTCCCGCCATGCTGCCCATCCTCTCCTATCTCGTTCCCGCCTTCGTCGGCATCATCACCGGCGCCATCGTCATCGAAAGCGTCTTCGGACTGCCCGGCATCGGACAACTCTTCGTCAACGGCGCGCTCAACCGCGACTACGGCATGATCTTGGGACTGACCATCCTCGTCGGCGTACTGACCATCGTCTTCAACGCCGTACTCGACATCCTCTACGCCCTGATCGACCCCAAAATCCGCTATTAAAAGCAAAAAAGGTCGTCTGAAAACCGGTTTTGCCGTTTTCAGACGACCCCCGAACAAAAAACGGAGAACACCATGCTATTCAACAAGAAAAATTCCCGCGCCATAGCAGAAGCCGCCGAACAGGCACAAGTACACGGACGCAGCCTGTGGCAGGACGCATGGCGGCGTTTCAGCAACAACAAAGCCGCCCTGTGCAGCGTCTTCATCCTTGCCGCCATTATCCTCTTCGTTATCGCCGTCCCCTGGGTCAGCGCCTACACCTACGACCACACCGACTGGGACAACATGCAAATCCCGCCTTCCTTCGCCACCCGCCACTACTTCGGCACCGACCTGCTCGGACGCGACCTCTTTACCCGAGCCGCCGCCGGCGGACGCATTTCCCTGCTCATCGGCATTGCAGGCGCACTCGTCGCCGTCGTCATCGGCACGCTCTACGGCGCGCTCGCAGGCTTCTTCGGCGGCAAACTCGACTCCGTCATGATGCGCCTGCTCGAAATCCTCAACGCCTTTCCGTTTATGTTTTTCGTCATCCTGCTGACCACCTTCTTCGGGCGCAATCTCTTACTCATCTTCGTCGCCATCGGACTCGTCTCATGGCTGGACGTCGCCCGCATCGTCCGCGGTCAAACCCTCAGCCTCAAACACAAAGAATTCGTCGAAGCCGCCCGCATCACAGGCGTATCCCGACGCCGCATCGTTACCCGCCACATCATCCCCAACGTACTCGGCGTCGTCATGGTTTACGCCTCCCTGCTCGTACCCGGCATGATCATGTTCGAATCCTTCCTCAGCTTCCTCGGATTGGGCGTACAAGAACCCAAAACCAGTTGGGGCTCCATGCTCCAAGAAGGTGCAGCCTCCATGGAAGCCGCCCCGTGGCAGCTCCTCGTCCCCTGCTTCTTCCTCGTCGCCACCCTCTTCTGCTTCAACTTTATCGGCGACGGCCTGCGCGACGCACTCGACCCCAAAGACCGCTGACACACACCACGAGGACACACCCATGAACACCCCGTTACTCACCGTCGAAAACCTCGACATCCGCTTCCAACTCCACGAAAAAACCGTCCACGCCGTGCGCAACATCAGCTTCAAAGTCGCCAAAGGCGAAACCCTCGCCCTCGTCGGAGAATCCGGTTCCGGCAAATCCGTTACCGCTATGTCCCTCATGCGCCTCCTGCCCGAAAACACCACCCGCTACGGACAAGACTCACGCATCACCTTCGACGGCACATCCATCCTCGACGCAGACGAAAAAAACCTCCGCAGCCTGCGCGGCGGACGTATCAGCTTCATCTTCCAAGAGCCCATGACCTCGCTGAACCCCTTCATGAAAATCGGCACCCAGCTCACAGAAGCCCTGCGCGTCCACAACAAAACCATCACCCGCAAAGCCGCCCGCGAACGCATCCTCGACCTCCTCAACCGCGTCGGCATCCGCGAAGCAGAACGTCGTCTGAAACAATACCCCCACGAATTCTCAGGCGGCCAGCTCCAGCGCATCATGATCGCCATGGCGCTGCTCAACGAACCCGCCCTGCTCATCGCCGACGAACCCACCACCGCCCTCGACGTCACCATCCAGGCAGAAATCCTCGACCTCCTCCACGACCTCCAAAAACAAATGGGCATGGCGATAATCTTCATCACCCACGACCTCGGACTCGCCGAACACTACTCCGAAACCGTCTGCGTCATGAAAGACGGCGAAATCGTCGAGCGCGGCAAAATCAAACAAGTTTTCGCCAACCCGACCCACCCCTACACCGCCCAACTCATCCACTCCGTCCCCAAAGGCATGAAAGACCCCGTAGAAGGCAACCCGCCCGAGCTCATCCGTGCCGACGGCATCGACGTCCACTTCACCCTCAAACACAACTTCTTCGGCAAACCCCTCAAAACCTTCCACGCCGTCAAAAACATCAGCCTCGCCATCCGCCAAGGCGAAACCCTCGGCATCGTCGGCGAATCCGGTTCCGGCAAATCCACACTCGGCAAAGCCATCATGCAAATGCTCCCCTACCAAGGCAGCATACACTTCGACGGCAGCGACCTCGCCGCCCTCACCCCCGAACGCGCGCGCCAGCTCAAAGCCGAACGCCAAATCGTCTTCCAAGACCCCTACGGCTCACTCTCCCCCCGCCTCACCGTCGGCGAAATCATAGGCGAAGGCCTCACCGTCCACCGCCCCGAAATGACCAAAGCCCAGCGCACCGAACTCGTCCTCAAAGTCCTGGACGAAGTCTCCCTGCCCGCCGACGCGCTCAACCGCTACCCGCACGAATTCTCAGGCGGACAACGCCAACGCATCGCCATCGCCCGCGCCCTCATCCTGCGGCCCAAGTTCATCCTCCTCGACGAACCCACCTCCGCCCTCGACCGCTCCGTCCAAATCAAAGTCGTCGAACTGCTGCGCGGACTCCAAACCAAATACGGACTGACCTACATCTTCATCAGCCACGACCTCTCCGTCGTCCGCGCCGTCAGCGACAACGTCGCCGTCATGCAGCACGGAGAACTCGTCGAATACGGCAGCGCAGACCAAATCTTCCACCACCCGCAGAAAGACTACACCAAACGCCTCATCAACGCCGCCTTCGACCTCTGACCCAAGGTCGTCTGAAATCAAAATGTAGCGTGGGCTTCACCCACGAATCCGCCTAACGTCAAAAGATCGTCTGAAAACCCACTTTCAGACGACCTTCTTTCATCCCCGCCCCATTCATCTCCCTCCCTTACAAAACCACCCATACAACATCTTTACCTCTTATCCTCCGTTGTTTATCCTACCTGTCATTTTGACTTATATTCAGACTTTCATCATAAACCCATCCAAACCGTCATGGCTGACCGCTAGTTCTATCCCGTTCTTTCTCTGCCATGTTTACCCAAAAGCTATTCGAAAACAGACAAACCTGCTTTTGCCATCTTATCCAGAGGAGTTAAAAAGTGTCGAAAGGTAAATATTTAATTTTTATCGCAGTTCTATTTCTAGCCTCATGTATCGTTTCTTTTAATGATTATGAGTTGCAACCTAAAAATTATGTGATCAACAAAGATTTTAATGAAATCGTGTTTGATATAGATTTTATTAATACTAAACAAGAAATGATAAATAATTTACAAAAAGCATATACACATCATGCCAATTGTGAAAGTGTTGAAAAAACACATGATGCAAAGTTATTTAGTAAAGTAGAGTTATTTGGATTTATTCTTGGTCCAGAATATAGTGAGCTAAAAAATAGTCAGACTGATAGTTTGACAGGAAGTATTCACTTGTGCAGATACCATAACTCATCTGATTGTATACAGGAAAAATTTAAACAAAAAAGATATACATTTAAATGTGTAGCTGCATTCTATGAGGGAATGGATCGTGGTTATCGATCCAAGCCTTTTATCATCGACTTTGATACACGGATGCTTAAACAACAGCCGTAGTAAGCACTAATATTTAAGCAACTGGTCAGCTTCGTTCATCGTCATTTTACGCAAAAGTAATTCGAAAACAGACAAACCTGCTTTTGCCATCTTATCCAGAGGAGTTAAAAAGTGTCGAAAGGTAAATATTTAATTTTTATCGCAGTTCTATTTCTGACCTCATGTATTGTTTCTTTTAATGGTTATGATCTGCAACCTAAAAATTATGTGATCAACAAAGAATTTGATGAAGTTGTATTTGATATGGATTTTATCAATACAAAACAGGAAATGATAAATAATTTAAAAAAAACAAATCTACACCACGCTAATTGCGAAAGCAGCGAACGAACATATGTTGTAGATTTATTGGGTTTTGTTGATTCAGAATCTAGTGATATAAAAAATAGCCAGAGTGATAGGTTGACAGGAAGTGTACGATTATGCAGCAACGATGACCGATTTAATTGTGTACAGGAAAAATTTAAACAAAAAAGATATACATTTAAATGTATAGCTGTGTTCTATGAAGGAATGGAGCGTGGCTATCGATCCAAGCCTTTTGTCATCGACTTTGATACACGAACACTTAAAAAAGAACTGTAATCCTAGATTGGGCTGAACCCAATATTTTTAGCGATTTGAAGGTGTCATTGTTCTACGTCCAACCTACTTACCAATCTACTTACCCTCTTTCTTAAAGGTTACATCATGAAATCTTTGATCATATCTATAATCCTGTTTTTTTCATCCAGTTTTTGCATCGGACAGGAAATTCAATCTATTAAAAATGAGGATAAATCATGTGATGATCAGAATTACAAATTAAGCCTTTTCAAAACGAATGACGCTTTATTTTCGGCATCACGCTGTATCACCATTCATCATGAAGAAATAGACGAAATCAACGGAATAGATGGAATAGAAGAAATAATCTATAACAGTATAGTGGTTAATGGAAAAAATATGAATTAAAAAATTTTAGAAAAGAGAATAGTCCAAGTAGGAAAATCAACTTGGAAGCAGTGAGCGTGTATAAGGATAATCGCCATCCTCCATTGCTTATTACTCTATTTTCAGAGGAATTTTGTTGTTACCCTCAACCTGAGGGTAAAGATTATACGATTCATTTATATAAAATTTATAAAGGCGAAGAAAATAGTGAACTACAACTTACATCTGTAGATCATATTCTAGGTAAAAATGTTTCAGGATATGATGGTGGTACTGATGTAAAAACGAAATTTAAATTGAAAAATATCAGAGAAATAAAAAAATATTTAAATAAGAAGAAAGCACTTCTTAATTAATCCATTGAGCAAGTACAGATTGAGTTGAAATCCAAAATTGATAAAGGTCATCTGAGCCTTTTCAGACGACCTTCTTTTGAAGTGGAATCATGTTTAAAAAATTTGCTCTAATAACCATTTTGTTAACTATAATTTTTTCTTATTTTTATTTTAGATATGGCGCATATTGCCATTATAAAGAAAAGACTTTACCTAGTTATCAAGTTCCTAGCGATGGAGACCAATGTGAAAGGTTTAGCGTAAGTGAAAATAAAAAAATTGTTGTTTGTTTGGATAGTATAGGAAATTTTTTGAGCATAGACGGCCTCAACTCCGGTATCTATTTATATGATGCCCAAGGTAAATTACTGTCTTTTTATTATCTCTATAATGAGGTTTGGCTAGGAATGCCATTAGACTTGAACTTAGATGAAGAAGGTATATTCGATTTAGGTCTATATGCTCAAGCAGAATCCTTTTCTATAAACCCATCTATTTCCCATAGGATAGAAGCAAAATTTATTGATAATTTATGCCATAAATAAAATTTTAATCTATATTATTTTATATAATTCAATTACTTAAAAAGCAGGTGGAAATCTGCCGGTATTTTTATCCTTAAATAATATTGTTTCAATCCCCAATTGAAGTAGTTTTGAAATAATAGGCAAAGTTTATGAAAAAGAAAAAAATAGTGAAATGGTTTGGTTTCTTTATATTGATATTTGGGTTAGTTGAGTATTGGCGAATAACGGGGATGGGAGAAGAGATAAAAAATCTCTCTGTGAATTGCCAGATGCAAGAAAAAGGCATACTTGTTTAGAAAGTAAAAATAAGTTATAGATTATGAATAAAAAAATTTTAATGGTTTTATGTATCTTTTTATTATGTTTTTTTTATAAAAATCTCCACCCTAAGGTAACATATTTTTACTATAATGAAGGTAAGCGCACTAGTATTACCTTAATTAGGAGTGATGGTAGTAAGGAATACTTGCGTCCTTTTTTTACTAATAATGTAACTTTTTATTTTCCATTCGATTGGTCATCTGAGCCAGATGGTATTATTTTAATATCAAAACATGACACAGCTATCTTTTTAAAAGAAGATATAACCTTTTGTACCATGGAAATTTACCTGGATGAAAATCAGAAAATTTCCGATGTTAAACAATATGATGGACTTTGTATTAAACCGTAGATATTCAATATTTGTAAAGTGTATTGAAAGACGAATTTTTCGCCACTGTCGCAGGCTGCACTTTGGCAGCTGCCATCGGAAAATACCGCATGCCTGGAAATAAATTGATTGTAGAAAGCGTTTATCTCTATATCCGAGATACATTTGATTTTCTTAACGATAATGGCGGAGATCAATACCTAGGGCATTGGAATCATACAGGATTTGATGTGTTTTATAGCCATCAGCTTTCAGATAAGAAAAATAAGATTATAGATGAAAAACATGAGGCTCGGAGGGTAGCCTCAGCCTATATAGCAGCGCCCCCTTCTCTTTTCGATTCCAAGCCGGAAGACCGTTTCTACCCAGTTAGGAACAGCCATTTCAACAAATGGCGAGATTTAAACAGACTAGGAGGGGATCTGCTGATATTTTCATCTTTGAAAGAATATCGTTGTGACCCTCCAATTGAGGTAGTTTTGAAATAATAGGCAAAATTTATGAAAAAGAAAAAATAGTGAAATGGTTTGGTTTCTTTATATTGATATTTGGGTTAGTGGAATATTGGAGAATCAAGGATATTGGAAAGGAAATTAATAAGCTGGATATAAATAGCGAATGCTATCAGAATAATGACTTTATTGAATATAACAATTATTCTTGTGGATTTTATTTTATAAACAAAATCTCAAAAGGATTATCTGATGATAAGGAATATGAGTTTTGTGAAACCAGACATAGCAGAGAGAAAGAAAAAGTTGAAGAGATAATTAGATTTAAAAATAAATTATTACAGGATCAAAAGACATTACAAAATAGAAAAATCTTTGCCTGTAGAGGATGGAATGGTTTTAGGACAGCAATCTTTATTGCCGATGAAAAGGATAATTTGCTCTACTATTATCGAGATACATCCCCATTTGGCACCGAATGGGTTCCTGAAAATTTTGCAAGACCCTCTATCGATGATGAATATATCGGCTGGAGTGGCGGACCTGACGGCGGTCCTGTTGCGCCACTGCATCCCAACCTCCTTCAACGCATAGATGCAAAAATTATCCAGTGGCTGGTTGAATTGTTTTATTAAGCAGAAAGAGCTCCTCCCCCTTTGAACCTTTGGTTTTCTAACCTATCATGAAAAAAATAATTCTCCTAATATTGCTTTGCGTGTTTCCCTTTGTGATACATGACTTCATTACTGAACAAAAACGACAAATCGTCATCCATAATTCATCTCCTTATTGGCTGCAAGTTAACGTTTCTAGAACGTATGAAAATCAGACTGAGGATGAAGCAATGAAAAATTACTGGGGTTTCAATTTAGAGAAGAATGAATCTTCCCCGATCTACTTCTCATATAATAAAAAAAATATTAATGAAACCCTCTATCTTGGTTTTTCTTTTTTCCAGCCAGATAATGATGATGTATTCTATACAGATGAATCTGTACCAACTCCAAAGCAGAAGTTCATGGAAATTCATCGCGACTCGGGCGATTTCTGTGAGAGGCATATTTATCTTGGGAGCAGTGGAGAGATAATTAAAGATGAAGTAGTTAAGGGATTTTGCTTGGGGCGATTATTGAGTTAAATCCTTCCTTATTTGAATCCTTGACTAAGTTTCAAGCAAGTACAGATTGAATTTATCAAGGTCGTCTGAAAACCTCCATTCAGGCGACCTTTTTACCGTTTATCCCATTTGCTTTACCGGCAATGACATTCAAGTTACTATACAAACCTCATTGTCATCTTTAAATTCAACGCCATGACTGCCCGCCAATCCTATCATCTCACCTTCGCCCGTTTCTCCCCCTCCCTCTCCGTCAAATCCTTCACCGCCTCCGAAGCCGCCAACACCGCCTACCGCGTCGAAATCACCGCCACCTCCACCGATTCCTCACTGCCGCTGTCTTCCTATCTCAACCAGCGCGCAGCGTTTGAAATCCGTCCGCAGGAGGCCGTATTGTCCGAAGTCGCCGCCGCTTTTTCAGCCGGTTCGGACGACGCTCCGGCGAAACAATGGCAGGGCATTATTACTTCATGCG